>CANRLZ010000003.1 GCA_947631595.1 uncultured Oscillospiraceae bacterium | reverse complement strand
CGGGTCTCCGGGTTCATGGTGGTGAGCCACATCATGTCCGGCTCGTTCTCGCCCAGGCCCTTGGAGCGGTTGATGGTGCACTTCTTCCCCGCCAGCTCGCCGTTGACGATGTCGTTTTTCTCCTTGTCGGTGTAGGCAAACCAGGTCTTTTCCTTATAGGTGATCTCGTAGAGGGGGGATTCGGCGATGTAGACGTAGCCCCGCTCAATGAGGGTGGGCACCAGGCGGTAGAGCATGGTGAGGATGAGGGTGCGGATCTGGTAGCCGTCCACGTCGGCGTCGGTGCAGATGACGATCTTGTTCCAGCGCAGGTTCATCAGATCGAAGGCGGCCAGGTCCTTGACGTGCTTGTTCTGCACCTCTACCCCGCAGCCCAGAACCTTCATCAGGTCGGTGATGATCTCGCTCTTGAAAATTTTGCCGTAGTCCGCCTTCAGGCAGTTGAGGATCTTGCCCCGGACGGGCATGATGCCCTGGAACTCCGCGTCCCGGGAGAGTTTCACGCTGCCCAGGGCGGAGTCCCCCTCCACGATGTACAGTTCCCGGCGCTCAGTGTCCCGGGTTCGGCAGTCCACGAACTTCTGCACCCGGTTGGCGATGTCCACGTTCCCCGAGAGCTTCTTTTTGATGTTCAGCCGGGCCTTTTCCGCGCTCTCCCGGCTGCGCTTGTTGATGAGTACCTGCTCGGCGATCTTCTCCGCGTCAAAGGGGTTTTCGATGAAGTAGACCTCCAGCTGGGCGCGGAGGAAGTCGGTCATGGCCTCCTGGATGAACTTGTTGTTGATGGCCTTTTTGGTCTGGTTCTCGTAGCTGGTCTGGGTGGAGAAGTTGTTGGAGACCAGCACCAGGGCGTCCTGGACGTCGTTGAAGGTGATCTTGCTCTCCGTCTTCTGGTACTTCCCCTTGGCCCGGAGATAGCCGTCCAGGGCGGAGACAAAGGCGGAGCGCATGGCCTTCTCTGGGGAGCCGCCGTGCTCCAGCCAGGAGGAGTTGTGGTAGTGCTCGATGACCTGGACGGTGTTGGAGAAGCAGAAGGCCACCGACAGCTTGACCTTGTACTCCGGCTTGTCCGCCCGATCCCGGCCCTTGCGCTCGGCCTGCCAGAAGACGGGGGCGGTCAGGGCCTTCTCCCCCGCCAGCTCGGTCACGTAGTCCAGGATGCCGTTTTCATACCTGAAGTCCCGGGTGACGAATTTGCCCCCCACCTCGTCCCGGAAGCGGAAGGTGACGTGGGCGTTTACCACCGCCTGGCGCTTCATCACGTCCACGAAGTACTCCGAGGGGATGTCGATGTCGGTGAACACATCCAGGTCGGGCTTCCAATGGAAGATAGAGCCGGTCTTTTTGCGGTCGGTGGGGGTCTTCTGGAGGCCGCCCACGTTCTCCCCCTTCTCAAAGTGGAGTTTGTACTCAAAGCCGTCCCGGTAGATGGTGGCGTCAAAGTACTCGCTGGCGTACTGGGTGGCGCAGGAACCCAGGCCGTTGAGGCCCAGGGAGTACTCGTAGTTGTCCCCGTCGCCGCCGTATTTGCCGCCGGCGTAGAGTTCGCAGAAGACCAGCTCCCAGTTGTACCGCCCCTCCTTCTCGTTCCAGTCCACCGGGCAGCCCCGGCCGAAGTCCTCCACCTGGATGGACCGGTCGGCAAAGCGGGTGACCACGATCAGGTCGCCGTGGCCCTCCCGGGCCTCGTCGATGGCGTTGCTCAAAATCTCAAAGACGGCGTGCTCGCAGCCGTCCAGCCCGTCGGAGCCGAAGATGACGCCGGGGCGCTTGCGGACCCGGTCGGCCCCCTTGAGGGACGAGATGGATTGGTTGTCGTACTGCTTGCTTTTCGGCATGGGTGGGGACCCCTCCCTCAAAACACAATATCTATGCTTCCCATCTAGGAGGCAACACTTTCCATTGTGGTCATTATACCAGATTTCCCGCCCCTGCGTCAAGGCTCGCGCCGGGAATTTTGGCGCTAAAAAAACCGCCCATCGGCGGCTTTTTTAGACGTATTTCTGCGCGACGCCGTTCCGAGCCGGTTACACCGCGCGGGTGACCTTGCCGGAGCGGAGGCAGCGGGTGCAGACATACACGTGCTTGGGGGTACCGTCCACAATCGCCTTCACCCGCTTCAGGTTGGGCTTCCAGGGGCGGTTGGAGCGGCGGTGGGAGTGGGAAACCTGATTCCCGAACACCAGAGCCTTCTCGCAGTACGCGCACTTAGCCATTCTTCTTCCCTCCTCGCTGGTCAAATCAATGCGTGCGTCAAAACATCGGAGAGTATAGTACCACAGTATTTTGGAAAATGCAAGTGTTTTTTCCGCCTTTTATGCCCTGGGGTGGGCCTTGGCGTAGACGTCCTTCAGTTTCTTCCCCACCAGATGGGTGTAAATCTGGGTGGAGGAGATGTCGGCGTGACCCAGCATCTCCTGGATGGACTTCAGATCCGCCCCGTTTTCCAGCAGGTGGGCGGCAAAGGAGTGGCGCAGGGTCTGGGGGGTGATCTCCTTTTTGATGCCGGCGGTCTCCTGGTAGTGCTTGATGAGCTTCCAGAAGCCCTGGCGGGACATCCGCTCCCCGCTCATATTCACAAAGAGCGCCGGGATATCCTCGCTCTCCACCAGCTGAGGCCGGACCTTGGTGATATACTCGTTCAGCGCCGCCACCGCGGCGGGATAGATGGGGATGAACCGCTCCTTGCCCCGGCTCTCGCACCGCAGCAGTCCGGCGGAGAGGTTGACGTTGTCCACGTCCAGGTCGATGAGTTCGGTGACCCGGATGCCGGTGGCGTACAGCAGCTCCAGCATCGCCTTGTCCCGGTAGCCCTTGGCGTCCACGCACCGGGGCTGCTCCAGGAAAAGCTCCACTTCCTTGCCGGTGAGGATCTGGGGCAGCTTGCGCTCCACCTTGTCCGTGGTGACGAACCGGGCGCAGTTGGAGGAGACCCGCCCCTCCCGCTGCAAAAAGCCGTAGAAGGACTTCAACGAGGCCACCGACCGAGTCACCGTGGCCGGGGACTTCCCCGCCCCGCTCAGGTGGCGGGTGTACCGCTCCACATCCGCGGGCTTGGCCTTGGTGACGGCGATCTTCTCCCCGGCCAGCCAGGCGGTGAACTGGTTGACGTCCCGAAGGTAGGAGCTGACCGTATTCTGGGACGCGCCCTTTTCCTCCCGCAGATATGTCTCATAGAGCGCTGTCTCGTTCATTTGCACGGTCACCTCCTCTCTCGCGTCTATCCCCCCGCCCGAAGGAGGGGAACGATCCATTGCAACAGGCCGGGCACACACCAGAATTCCACCCAGGCGCAGCCCGCCACACAGCCCAGAATTAAGCCCGTCCGGGCCAGATACCGCCCGTCCCAGTCCGCCGGCAGGGCCAACGGCCGTCCGCCCAAGCTCACCGCCTGACTCCAACTGCGGGTGCCCAGGAGGAAGAAGGCGGGGAGCTTGATCGTCCCGCCCAGCCCCCAGAGGACCAGGGCCAGGGGAAAGCCCCCCTGCCCCGCCCCGCAGAGGGCGGCCACGGAAAAGCAGAGGAAAAACCCCCGTAGGGCGAACATCACAGGAACCATCCAGACGCCCAGGGCCGTATAGCCCAGCGCCAGCACGAAGAGGGGCCAGCGCAGCGCGTCCCACAGCACGGCAAAAAAAGAGACGCCGGACGCCTTCATCTCCGCCAGGCCCAGAGCGTAACTCTCCAGCCAGCCGGAAAACGTGAGCCAGCCCCGCCCGGCCAACCAGCCCGCCAGACAGAACCCGCCCAGTCCGCCCAGGGCGAAGGCCGCCGTATTGACCGCCAGCGCCAGGGGGACGCGGACTCTCGCCTTCTTCTCTTTTGCCACCGCGCTCACCTCATAGCCATGCTATGAGACAAGCCGTCAAAATAGAAGCCCTACCTGCCCAGCTCCCGGGAGCGCTGGGCGCACCGGGCGGCGGCCTGGTCCATCATCTCCTCGAAACGGTAGTCGTCAAAGGCGGTGAGGGCCGCCAGGGTGGTGCCGCCGGGGGAGCAGACCTGCCGGGTGAGCTCCTGGGCGGTCAGGCCGGTGCGGGTCAACATCGCCGCCGAGCCGACCATGGTCTGGGCGACCATGGACAGCGCCAGGTCGGGGTCGATCCCCGCGGCCTTGGCCGAGTCCACCATCGCCGCCGCCATGCGGAAGAAAAAGGCGGGGCTGGAGCCGCTGACGGCGATGAAGTCGTCCATCTGGCTCTCCGGGATCACCGCCACGGTACCCGCGGACTCGAAGAGGGAGACCACGAAACGGAACAGGTCCTCCGGAACGTCCGGCGCCTGGGCCACCACCGTGGCGCCCTCTCCCAACTTCATAGGGGTGTTGGGCATGACCCGCATCACCATAGCGCCGGGAAGACGCTCACGCAGATACCCCATGGAGATGCCGGGCGCCAGGGACACCACGCACTTCCCCTGGACCAGGGGCGCCAGCTGGGGGAGCACCGCATCGAAGATCTGGGGCTTGATGCCCAGGACGATCACCTGGGCGTTTTTCGCCACATCGGCATTGTCCGAACTGACATGAACGCCCAGTTTTTTCCAAGGCTCCAGTTTCTCCGGAGAGGGGTTGGACAGCCAGATATCCTCCGGCTCCACCAAGCCCTTCGCCAAGACGCCGGAGAGGATCGCGCCGGCCATATTTCCCGCGCCGATGGCGCCCAAAGTCCGTTCCATTCTGCTTCACCCTCTTTTTATGTAATGGTTATGATACCCCTCTTTTCCCCTTCTGGCAAGGGGTTTTGGGGGTGTTTTTTTATTTTTGGCGATTATGTCAATGACATTATGTTAACTTTCGCAACTGCCCCTCCGCCCATAAAAAAAGGACGCCCGGAGAGGGCGTCCCGCGCGGTCACTAGATGTGGTGTCGCATTCCTTTGGATCGGTCCAGATATGGGAAAATCGGGGATTTCAGTTTGAAATGAGCTGCCTTATCTATTTCAAACCGTGATATTTCATTCTGACATACCCGCCCGGATGGCCTTCAACGCGATGGCGCACTCCAGCCGCTTGCGCTCCAGCTTGCAGCCGATCTCGTGGGGGATCTGGATATCCCCGTTCACCGCCAGGTTGGAGGCGCTGCACCCGCCGCTGCAATAGAAGCGCGCCCAGCAGGTCTTGCACGCCTCGCGGGTGTAGATGTTCAGCCCGGCGAAGCGCTTGGCGATCTCCCGGTCAAAGGTGCCGTCGTAGAGGTTTCCGATGCGGTATTCGTCATTCCCCACAAATTGGTGGCAGGGATAGATGTCCCCGTCGGGGGTAATGGCCACATACTCGCACCCTGCCCCGCAGCCCCGGAGGCGCTTGATGACGCAGGGACCCTGGCTCAGGTCCACGTTAAAGTGGAAGAAGTTCACCTCCGGGCGCTCCCGCAGGGCGGCGGCCAGCTTCTCGTACTCCGCCTCGATGGCGGGCACGTCCTCCTCCCGCAGCGCCCAGGGCTTGTCCGCCTCAGACACCACCGGCTCCACCGACACGTTGCGGAAGCCCAGGTCGGCGTAGTGGAGCACGTCGGCGGCAAAGTCCAGGTTCTCCCGGGTGAAGGTGCCCCGGACGTAGTAGTCCTTGGTGCCCCGGGAGGCCGCCATCTTCTGGAACTTGGGCGCGATGAGGTCATAGCTCCCCTGCCCTCCCGGCGTAGGGCGCATACGGTCGTTGACCTCCTTGCGGCCGTCCAGGGAGAGGACGACGTTGGACATCTCCCGGTTGATGTAGTCGATGGTCTCGTCGTCCAGGAGCACGCCGTTGGTGGTGATGGTAAAGCGGAAGTTCTTGTTGTGGGCGGCCTCGATGCTCCGGGCGTACTCCACCGTCCGCCGTACGGTGTCCATAGCCATCAGCGGCTCGCCGCCGAAGAAGTCCACCTCCAGATTTCGGCGCTTTCCCGATTTCTCCACCACGAAGTCGATGGCCCGCCGGGCGGTCTCGAAGGACATGGTCATGCGCTTGCCGGTGCCGAAGTCGCCGGTGGAGGCGAAGCAGTAGCGGCAGCGGAGGTTGCAGTCGTGGGAGACGTGGAGGCACAGGGCCTTGATGGGCGGCTCCTCCCCCAGATAGGCCATGGCGGGGGCGTCGATGTAGTCGTCCTGGGTGAACAGCAGGCCCTGGTCGTAGAGCGCCTTCAGCTCCTCCCAGGCGGGGCCGGCGTCCTGGGGTTTTTGGGAGAAGTCGGGATTTTGTCCCTGGGCGGCGATCAGGTCGTTCAAAAGATCAAAGGCGGCCTTGTCCAGCACGTGGACAGCGCCGCTGTTCACATCCACGGCGACGAAGACGCCCAGGGCTTCAAAGGTATGTACCATGCGTTCTCGTTCCTTTCCGGTTTTTCGCAAGGAAAAGGGGTGGGCGCCGGCCCACCCCTTTTTGTTTCCCGCCCGCGTCAGCGGTTCTCGTCGTTCTCACACTTCTGGTTGGCCACGGTGCAGGAGGTCTTGCAGGCGGACTGGCAAGACGTCTGGCACTCGCCGCAGCCACCGTGGGCGGCGCTCTTCTTCAGGGTGGCGCCGTTCAAGGTGCGGATATGCTCCATTGGTTTTCCCTCCCCGTTTTCCTTGGTTGGGAGAGATTATACCACACCCGTTTGGAAATTTCAATCACTTTCGCCGTTTTTTCTTGGGCCGCGCCCCCAGAAGTCCGGCCAGCGCCCCGCCGCACAGGCATCCACAGCCCAGGGGCAGACCCCGCTCCTCAATCGCCACAGAGCGATAGAGCAGCAGCCCGGCGGTGAGCAAAATGAGAAAGAGGGCCACACCGGTGAGCAGCCCCACGATCAGCCGCCGCCCCTTGCACCGGCTCACCGCCACCGTGCCGCCCACCAGGCTGCCCAGCACGCAGGCGCAAACGCCCAAGGCGCCGGCGTGGTCCCGGCTCAGGCGCCCCCCGGAGATCAGCACGGCGCAGACCAGGAGGAACAGCATCCCCACCAGCGCGGCCACCACAGCGCCCAGGAGAACCTGGGTCATGTACCGCAGCCACGCCCCCTGCTCCTCGTCCATTTTGCCCATAAAAAGCCCTCCCCTCACGTCTTTGGAACAAGACTATGCGGGGAGGGACAGGTTCATACCGGAACTTTTTTACTTGGTCTCCTCGGTGAACTGGGTGCCCTTGGAGGAGACAGACCACTTGGTCAGCTCGATGCGCACCCGGTCGGCGCCGGTCTCGATGACGATGGTGTTCTTCTTCACCGCGCAGATGGTGCCGATGATGCCGCCGATGGTGGTGATCTCATCTCCGACAGCCAGGCTGTCCCGCATGGCGGCAGCCTCTTTCTTCCGCTTGTTCTCCGGGCGGATGAGCAGAAAATACATCAGTACCAGCATCAATGCCAGAGGCAGTATCATTTCCATGGATCCAATTCCCTCCTCGTGTAGTTTCCGTGACTTGTACATTATAGCGGCTTTTCCGGTCTTTGGCAAGCCTTTTTTATTCCTCCAGCCGCCCGTCCAGCTTTTGGGCGTATTCTTGGCGGAAGGCGTCGTAGTCCCCCTCGTCCAGGGCCTGGCGGATGCGCGCCATGAGGGTGTTGTAGAACCAGAGGTTGTGCTGGACGGCAAGGCGCATGGCCAGCATCTCCCCGGCCACGAAGAGGTGGCGCAGGTAGGCCCTTGAGAAGTTGCGGCACGCCGGACACTGACAGTCCGGGTCGATGGGCCGCTCGTCCGTCTTGTAGCACTCGTTTTTGATGTTGATCCAGCCGCCCCAGGTGTAGAGCTTGCCGTGGCGGGCGTTCCGGGCGGGCATGACGCAGTCGAAGAAGTCCACGCCCCGCCAGACCCCTTCGATGATGTTCCCCGGGGTGCCCACGCCCATGAGGTAGCGGGGCTTGTCCGCGGGCATGAAGGGTTCCACCGCGTCAATGATGTCGTACATGGTCTGGGTGGGTTCCCCCACCGCCAGACCGCCGATGGCGTAGCCGTCGCAGCCCAGCTTGGCGATCTCCTTCATGTGCCAGACCCGGAGGTCGGGGTAGGTGCCGCCCTGGTTGATGCCAAAGAGCTGCTGGCCGGGGTTGACGCAGCCGGGCTGGGCGTTGAGCCGGTCGTGCTCCGCCTTGCACCGCTCCAACCAGCGCAGCGTTCGCTCGCAGGAGGCTTTCACATATTCATAGGGAGAGGGGTTTTCCACGCACTCGTCAAAGGCCATGGCCACGTCGCTGCCCAGGTTGGACTGGATGGCCATGGACTCCTCGGGGCCCATAAAGACCCGGCGGCCGTCGATGTGGCTGGCAAAGGTGACCCCCTCCTCCCGGATGTCCCGCAGGGAGGCCAGGGAGAAGACCTGGAACCCGCCGGAGTCGGTGAGGATCGGCCCGTTCCAGTTCATGAAGCGGTGCAGCCCGCCCATCCGCCGAACCGTCTCATCTCCGGGGCGGAGGTGGAGGTGGTAGGTGTTGGACAGCTCGATCTGGCACCCCAGCTCCACAAGGTCCGGGGCGGACACCGCCCCCTTGATGGCCCCCTGGGTGCCCACGTTCATAAAGACCGGGGTCTGGGCGGTGCCGTGGGGGCAGGTGAACACCCCCCGCCTGGCCCGGCCCTGTGTGCGCAGCAGTTCAAACATAGATCGTCTCCTCAGTAGATGAACATGGCGTCGCCGAAGCTGAAGAAGCGGTAGCGCTCCTCCACCGCCTCCCGGTAGGCCGCCAGCACGTGCTCCCGCCCCGCCAGGGCGGACACCAGCATGATAAGCGTGGACTCCGGGAGGTGGAAATTGGTCACCAGGCAGTCCAGCACCTTGAAGCGGTAGCCGGGGTAGATGTAGATGTCCGTCCAGCCGGAGCCGACCTGGAGCCGCCCGTCCTCCCCCGCCCAGCTCTCCACCGTGCGGCAGGAGGTGGTGCCCACGCAGATCACCCGCCCGCCCTTGGCCTTGGTCTCGTTGACCGCCTGGGCGGTCTCCGGGGGGACGGTGCAGAATTCCGCGTGCATCACGTGCCGCTCCAACTCCGTCTCCGACACCGGCCGGAAGGTGCCCAGGCCCACGTGGAGGGTGACGTAGCAGACCTTCACCCCCATGGCCTCCACCTGGGCCAGCAGGTCGCGGGTAAAGTGCAGTCCGGCGGTGGGCGCCGCGGCGGAACCCACCTCCCGGGAGTAGACGGTCTGGTAGCGCTCCTGGTCCTGGAGTTCCGCCTTGATATAGGGCGGCAGGGGCATTTTGCCCAGCCGCTCCAGCACCTCCAGGAAAATCCCCTCATAGTCGAAGCGCACCAGGCGGTTGCCGTCGGGGAGCACCTGGGCGATCTCCGCGGTGAGTTCCCCGTCCCCAAAGACCACCTTTGCCCCTTGGCGCAGCTTGCGCCCGGGGCGCACCAGGCACTCCCAGGTCTTATCCCCTTTGTCGGTGAGCAGCAGCACCTCGCAGGCGCCGCCGGTCTCCCGCCGGCCGATGAGCCGGGCGGGCAGCACACGGGAGTCGTTGAGGATCAGGCAGTCCCCCGGGCGGAGGAAGCTTGGAAGGTCGTAAAAATGGGCGTGACCCACTTCCCCCGTGGCCTTGTTCAGGGTCATGAGCCGGGAGCTGTCCCGGCGCTCCAGGGGGGTCTGGGCGATCAGCTCCTGGGGAAGGTCGTAGTAAAAATCGGAAGTGTTCAAGCTCTCAGTGTCTCCTCATTGAACCGTGATGCCGGTGTAGTAGAAGTTCAGAATGTCCAGGTAAGTATAGCCCCGCTTGGCCATGGCGTAGGCGCCCCACTGGCTCATGCCCACGCTATGGCCCCAGCCGGTGCCGGTGAAGGTGTAGGACACGCCGGTCACATCCGCGGCGGATCGCACCGGCTCCAGGGCTTTGACCCCGTCCCCGGTGATAATGTAGCTCTGGGACGGCACAGGCGCGCTCTTGCCGTCTCCGCCCAGGGCGTACAGGCCGTCCAGCGGAACAGGACTCTCCGCCCCGGCCACTTCATAGCCCCCGTTGGCCTGCCCCTGGGCGCTGCCGGAGGTGGTGACGGTGAAGCGGATGGAGTTGAGGCCCAGAAGGGTTCGGATGGAGTCCGCTTTGGAGATGGTGTAGCTCTTCCCCGCGGCGTCCACGATCTTCAGCTCGATGACGTTGCCTGTGGCGCTCAGCTTGGTGGTCAGGTCCACGATGTCGTCGCAGGCGTAGTTCTTGGCGTGGAAGCGCTCTTTCAGCTCAGCGGCGGTGTAGGTCTTGCTCCAGGAGTAATTCCCCGCCACCGAGGCGATGTCCGCCTCGTAGGGGTCCAGTTTGCCCTTCAGATAGCCAACCTCGCTGCCCCAGACGTTCTTGGCGTCCTCGCTGGCGCCGCCGTTGCTGGAGTAGTACACCGCGTCGGTGACCGGTTTTCCGTTGTAGTAGATGAGCTGCCCGGCGGTCTCGTCCACCGCCCGGTCGGAGTTCGTCCCAGCCCGCTCCACGCCCCGGTAGGCCTGGCAGTGGGTGGTGTTGCACAGGTCAAAGTGGTCGCTCCCGTGTTGCCGGGAGGAACTCATGGAGTAGGTCCGGGCGCACACCGCCTGGGCCTTCAGCGCCTCCAGAGGCCAGGAGGTGGTCATCTCATAGGGGACGATGCCCTTGATGTAGGTCTCCAGATCCACCAGGTTGACCACCGTGGACGCGCCGCCGTTGATGCGCTCAAAGCGGAAGTCGCCCCTGTACTGATCCCCGCCGTTGAGCTGGGTCACCGCGTCCGCGCCGTCCTCCAGGCCGGGGCGCACGGCCAGAGCGCCCGTCTCCCCCGCCACGTTGGCGTCAAACTGGAACAGGACACGGGTGGTCCCGGCGGCCACCACGCTGTACCCGTAGCCGCTGGTCTCCCCCAGCGCGGCTCCGGCGACCGCGCAGGCCGCCGCGGCGGCCACGGCGTCATCCTTTTTGGTGTAGGCGCCCATGCGGACGGAGTAAGTACCGTCGATCCAGGCCACAAAGCCGCCTTCCACCTGCTGGGCGGCGGCCAGGGCGGAGTCAAAGTCCGGGTAGGCTGTGGGCAGCTGGACGTGGTAGCACCCCACCGCGCCGCGGCTGCCGTCCGAAGAGTACCCAAACCCGCCCTTGCTGTTCAGGTAGAGGTTCTGGGTGATCAGGACCTGGATATCCTTCTCCCCCGTCTTGGCCAGGGAGAAAAATCGCCCCTGCTCGTCCACATAGCCCAGGCGGAAGCCAGACCCCTTCACATTGGTCAACTGGACGGCGGCAGCGGCGTTGCTGCCGTAGATCAGGCCGATGCGCTTGACGGTGCCTCCGGCAGCCTGGGCGGGGGCCAGCCCTCCCAGAACGGAGAGGATCAGGGCGGCGACCAACAATTTCGCCAGTTTTTTCTTCATAATAGGCTCCAATCTCTACCAAAGAAAATTGACACGGCAAGGATAGTGTGCTAACATTAACTACAAATGTGCAACCCTTATTATACTGGACTGTCTGACCATTTTCAACGGTTTTTTGCAAACCGGCCAAGGAAATGATTTCCCGGAGTTGCCATAGGATGATAAAGGAGGACATGAGAATGGAAAAGTGTCAAGTCGGCGTGGTGGGCGCCACCGGGATGGTGGGCCAGCGGTTTATCACCCTGCTCGCCAACCACCCCTGGTTTGAGCTGAAGCTGGTCGCCGCCTCCGCCCGCTCCGCCGGAAAGCGTTACGAGGACGCGGTGGGCGCCAAGTGGGCTATGGACGTGCCCATCCCGGCCAAGGCCCGCGACCTGATCGTCATGAACGCCACCGAGGACGTGGAGAAGATCGCCGCGGAGGTGGACTTCATCTTCTGCGCCGTGGATATGAAAAAGGACGAGATCCGCGCCCTGGAGGAGCGCTATGCCAAGGCCGAGTGCCCCGTGATCTCCAACAACTCCGCCCACCGCTGGACGGAGGACGTGCCCATGGTCATCCCCGAGGTGAACCCCGAGCACATCAAGGTCATCGACGCCCAGCGCAAGCGCCTGGGCACCAAGCGGGGCTTTATCGCCGTCAAGTCCAACTGCTCCATCCAGAGCTACGTCCCCGCCCTCTCCCCCCTGCGCCAGTTCGGCATCACCAAGGTCCTGGCCTGCACCTACCAGGCCATCTCCGGGGCGGGCAAGACCTTCCAGACCTGGCCGGAGATGGTGGATAACCTCATCCCCTACATCGGCGGCGAGGAGGAGAAGTCCGAGCAGGAGCCGCTGAAGGTCTGGGGCACGCTGGAAAACGGCGTGATCCGCACCGCCCAGTCCCCTGCCATCACCGCCCAGTGCCTGCGGGTGCCCGTCTCCAACGGCCACACCGCCGCCGTCTTCGTGAGCTTTGAAAAGAAGCCCACCGAGGAGGAGATGAAGGCCATCTGGGCCTCCTTCAAGGGCCGCGCCCAGGAGCTGGAGCTGCCCACCGCCCCCAAGCAGTTCATCCACTACTTTGAGGAACCCGACCGGCCCCAGGCCAAGCTGGACCGTGACCTGGAGGGCGGTATGGCCGTGAGCGTCGGCCGTCTCCGCCCGGACACCCAGTACGACTACAAGTTTGTCTCCCTCTCCCACAACACCCTCCGGGGCGCGGCAGGCGGCGGCGTGCTGCTGGCCGAGCTGCTCTTCGCCGAGGGCTACATCGACCACAAGGCGTAATTGAGAAAGGAGTCTTTCCCCATGCGTGAACCAGTCTTTACCGGGACCTGCACTGCCATCATCACTCCCTTTGACGAAAACGGCGCGGTGAACTTCGACGCCTTTGGCCGCCTGCTGGAAGAGCAGATCGCCAGCGGCGTGGACGCCATCTGCATCTGCGGCACCACCGGCGAATCCTCCACCCTCTCCATGCGGGAACACATCGCCGTGCTGGAGTACGGCATCAAGAAGGTGGACCACCGGGTCAAAGTGGTGGCCGGCGCGGGGAGCAACGACACCTCCGCCGCCGTCTACCTCTCCCAGCACGCCCAGGACTCCGGCGCCGACGCGGTGCTGCTGGTCACCCCGTACTACAACAAGGCCTCCCAGAACGGCCTGATCCGCCACTATGAGTACATCGCCGACCGCATCGACATCCCCATGATCCTCTACAATGTGCCCAGCCGCACCGGCGTCTCCTTCACCGCCGAGACCTACAAGACCCTCTCCGCCAACCCCAAGATCAACGGCATCAAGGAGGCCTCCGGCAACTTTTCCCTCCTGGCCCACACCCGCTCCATCTGCCCGGACGACTTCTACATCTGGTCGGGCAACGACGACCAGGTCGTCCCCATGATGAGCATGGGGGCCAAGGGCGTCATTTCCGTGGTCTCCAACATCGCCCCGGAGATGATGGTGAAGATGACCCACCTCTGTCTGGAGGACCGCTTTCTGGACGCCTCCAAACTCCAGCTGGAGTACATGGACCTCATCGACGCGCTGTTCGTGGAGGTCAACCCCATCCCCGTGAAGACGGCCATGAACCTGATGGGCAAGGAGGCCGGGCCGCTGCGCCTGCCCCTGTGCGACATCTCGGAGAAGAACCTGGAGGTCCTGAAGGCCGCGATGCAGCGGATGGGCCTTATCTGAGCGGGAGGAAGGGTTACACCGATGACAAAACTGATCCTCTCAGGCTGCCTGGGCCGGATGGGCCAGGTGGTCTCCCGCCTGTGCGAGGCGGATGAAGATCTGACCATTGTGGCGGGCATCGACCCGGTGGGCAGCGCCGCCGCCACCGCTTACCCCGTCTTCGCCACCCCGGAGGAGTGCGATATCGAGGCGGACGCGCTGGTGGACTTCTCCTCCCCCGCCGCCCTGGGCGCGCTGCTCCCCTGGGCCAAGGCCAAGTCCCTTCCCCTGGTGCTGGCCGCCACGGGGTACAGCCCCGAGCAGCTGGGGCAGATGGAGGCCGCCTCCAAGGCCGTTCCCATCTTCCGCTCCGCCAACCTCTCCATCGGGGTCAACCTCCTGCTGGAGCTGACCCGGCGGGCGGCGCAGGTGCTGGGGGAGGACTTCGACATTGAGATCGTGGAGCGCCACCACAACAAGAAGGTGGACGCCCCCAGCGGCACCGCCCTCATGCTGGCGGACGCCGCCAAGTCCGGCCTCTCCTTCCAGCCGGAGTACATCTACGACCGCCACAGCCGCCGCCAGGGCCGGGAGCACACGGAGATCGGCATTTCCGCTGTCCGAGGCGGCACCATCGTGGGCGACCATGAGGTGATCTTCGCCGGGGAACAGGAGGTGGTGGAGCTGCACCACCACGCCGCCTCCCGGGAGGTCTTCGCCCGGGGCGCCCTGAAGGCCGCCAAGTTCATGGCCGCCGTGGGTCAGCCGGGGATGTACTCCATGAAAGACGTCCTGGCCGCCATCTGAGCGGAATAAAATACGCAAAGGCGTCCACCCGTGATGGGTGGACGCCTTTTTCATAAAAAATGGACGGGGGATTACTCCCCCGCCCGGTTTCGGATATTCTGATGTGTATGCGCTCCGTCCGCCTTAGCAGCCGCAGCCGTTGTTGTTATTGCAGCCGCAGTTGCCGCAGCAGCCATTGCCGCCGCAGGCGAAGAGGACGATGAGGATGATGATGATCCAGAGACAGCTGTTGCCGCCCCAGCCACAACCGTTGTTGCAACCCATAGTGAAGTACCTCCCTGATAAGATGGAGCCCAGTCTGCGACCGGCTCAATCCATCTTATGCCAGGGTGCGGCTTCGGTGACGCCCAGGGCCTTAAAGGCGCTGGGAAAAACGCTGGAGGATGGTGGCCACCTCCGCCCTCGTGGCGGTTCCGGCGGGATCCAGCGAGCCGTTGTCCCGGCCCTGGACCAATCCCTCTTTCACCGCCCAGGTCATAGCTTCCCGCGCCCAGTCGGAGACACTGGCCTGATCCGGGAATTTGGCGAGGCTGCTCCCCGCGGCGGCAGCCGTGGTCTCGCGGTACGCTGTCTCATAGCGGTAGAGCATGGTCACAAGCTGTTCCCGGGTCACCGCCAAATTCGGCGCGTAGAGATCGTTCCCCATGCCGTTGACCACGCCCTGGGCGCTGGCCCAGGCGATGCCGTCTGAGTACCACTGCCCGGCGGGCACGTCGGAGAAGTCTGTTCCGTCGCCTTTGGCCGTGTCTCCGGAGAGGCGGTACAGCACCGTGGCCACCATGGCCCGGTCCATGGGCGCGTTGGGCGAGAAGGTGCCGGCGCCGGTGCCGGAAAAGTACCCGTGCTGATAGACGTAGGCCACCGCGTCGTGGAACCAATCCCCCGCCGTCACGTCGGCGAAGGGCAAGGTCTGATCCGCGGCCTTGGTCACCTGCCCCGTGCCCTGGTAACCCAGGGCGCCGGAGGCGGTCTGCCGCACCGTGGCGCCGGATGTATCGGTGACGATATAGCGGTGGGCGGCGGTCAGCGCCGAACCGGCGGATACGGAGACGCCGTCGGTCACGTCGGCCAGAGCGCCGGAGGTCAACCGACCGGCGCCGTTGTAGACCAGCAG
Organism: uncultured Oscillospiraceae bacterium; assembly: GCA_947631595.1. GTDB lineage: Bacteria > Bacillota > Clostridia > Oscillospirales > Oscillospiraceae > MGBC124762. The sequence goes on along the minus strand of CANRLZ010000003.1, from coordinate 65,068 downwards.
GCTCCCCCCTGCCGCCAGCTTCAGCTCGTCCCCCTCGCCCATCTGGGCGGAGGTGTAGGGCGTGCCGCCGGCGGCCTGGCTCTGCCCCTTCAGGGCGGCCTCCGCCTTTTCATAGATGGGGGCGGAGGCGGTCTGCGCCCGCTTGGTCAAATTCTCCCGGAGGGCGGGGAGATAGGTGTCCTCATAGTAGCTCTTGGAGATCATCGCCGTGTCGCTTATATTCCCCACGGCCAGGGCGATCCCGGCGCCCAGCAGCAACACCGCGGCCAGCGCCGCCGTCAAACGATGTTTCATAGCAAGCTATCCTTTCAAGATCATGTAGCTCAGGGTCAGCAGGCTGTCGGCAAAGTGGACGCTCTCCACCGCAGTGGTAGGGGGCACGGCCAACTCCACGTTGGTGAAGTTCCAGATCCCCCCCACCCCGGCCTGGGCCAGCCGCTGGGTCAGCTCCTGGGCCACAGGGCCGGGAACGGTGAGCGCCGCCACGTCCGCCGGATGCTTTTTTAAGTACGTCTCAAGCTCGGCCACGTCCAGCACCGGGACTCCGGCCACCGTCTGGCCGATCAGCGCCTTGTCCACGTCAAAGGCGGCCTCCAGGGTGAAGCCGCAGCGGTCAAAGTGGAAGTTCGCCATCAGCGCCCGGCCCAGGTTGCCCGCGCCCAGGAGAATGGCCCGGTGGCCACGGTTCACGCCCAAGATCTCCCCGATCTCCCGGCGGAGATTTTCCACGTTGTACCCGTACCCCTGGAGTCCAAACTCCCCAAAGCAGGACAGGTCCTGACGAATCTGGGACGCGGTGAGGCCCATGGCGGCGCTGAGCGCCTGGGAGGAGATGCGCTCCGTCCCCGCCAGGCTCAGTTCCTCCAGATGGCGATAGTACCGGGGCAGACGGCGAATGACAGCGGTGGAGACCTTCTCGCGTTTCACGCCGGCCCACCCCCTTTCTCTCTTTGTTCCATTTTAGTGTAGCCCATCCCGAAAAAGTTGTCAAACTTTTTCACGATCTTTCTCACCGAAAGATATTGCCATCCCCGTCAACGATCTCCAACCGGCGGTAGCGGACAAATTCCGGGGGAAATTGGGGACAGGCATCTGTCAAGGCTTTCACCATTACACTCGGGTTCAATCCAGGGTTTTGCGCGGACAGCGTCGCCAGAAGGGTGACGCCGTTCTCGGTCAAATCAGTAAAGCTATATTCCTTTACAAGCGTTGGAATATCTACATTTACCGACCCGCTCTTTGCTTTCTTGGAGGGTTTTTCCACGATCCAGCTCTCCCGGCCCAGCAGCTCCCCCCACGCCTGGCAGAGTCCGGGGACGTCCCCGGCAAAATCTACCTGGATCTGGAAGCGGATCGCCTGAAGCTCCCGCATGGGCCGCGTCCCCTCGTAGCACTCCAGCACGCGAACGCCCTCGGGGAGAACGGCGTTGAGCCGCGCGGGCACCTCCCGGCGGGGCGTGCCCGCCAAAAGGCCGAACTCCAAGATCTCACACGCGCTGGAAAAACCCAGGGACAGGGGCAGGGCGATGGAGATGAAGGGGTGGGGGTGAAACCCCTCGGTGTGCTTGATGGGGATGTCGGCGCGCAAAAAGGCGCGCTGGAAGGTGCGCATCAGGTCCAGGTGGGAGATGTAGCACGCTCTCCCCTCTTTGGCGAACAGCAGACGGTCCTTAGGCATCGCACACACCCCCTGGGCAGAACTGGTTGGCCCCGCAGCCGGAGCACTGCTTGCGGCAATCCGGGGTGATGACCGCCCGATAGGCCTGCTCCCGCTCCCGGGCCAAAAACGCCCGGCTCACCCCGGTGGAGGTGACCTCCCAGGGGAAGATCTCCTCTCTCCCCCGCTCCCGGTTGGCGTAGAAATGGGGATCCAGGCCACAGGCGGCAAAGGCGTCCAGCCAGCGCTGGAGGTCAAAATACTCGCTCCAGGCGTCAAACTTCGCCCCGTTTTTCCACGCCTCCCAGATCACCGCCCCCAGCCGCCGGTCGCCCCGTGAGAAGACCGCCTCCAGAAAGCTGGTGTCCGGGTCGTGCCAGTTGTAGGTGATGTTCCGCTCCCGCATATTCTCCCGCAGGAGGGTCACCCGGCGCATATACTCGTCCATGTCCACCTGGGCCTCCCACTGGAACGCGGTGTGGGGCTTGGGGACGAAGCAGGCGGTGGAGACGGTGACCCGGACGCCCCCGCGCTGGTGTGGGCCGTACTCCCGGCCCCAGGCCAGGACCTTCTTGGCCAGATCCGCGATGCCCAGCACGTCCTCGTCCGTCTCGGTGGGCAGGCCAAGCATGAAGTAGAGCTTCACGCTGGACCACCCCCCGGAGAAGGCGGTGCGGCAGGACTGCTTCAGGTCCTCCTCGGTGACGTTTTTGTTGATGGCGTCCCGAAGCCGCTGGGTACCCGCCTCGGGGGCGAAGGTGAGGCCGCTCTTCCGACCCGCCTGGAGGCGCTGCATCAGGCCCATGGAGAAGTTGTCCGCCCGCAGGGAGGGCAGGGACAGGCTGATATCCCGGGGGGCGCAGTAGTCCAGCAGCCCGTCGCACAGCGCCTCCAAGGGGCGGTAGTCGCTGGTGGACAGGCTGGACAGGGTCATCTCCTGATACCCCGAGTCCTTGCACGCCGCGATCCCCTGTTGCACCAGCAGCTCAGGGTCCTTGGCCCGGACGGGGCGGTAGGCGTACCCCGCCTGGCAGAACCGGCAGCCCCGGATACAGCCCCGGAATACCTCCAGCATCACCCGGTCGTGGACGATCTCGGTGGAGGGGACGATGGTCTGGGTGGGGTAATAGGAGGTGTTCAGGTCGGAGACGATCCGCTTGAGAACAGGCAAGGTCACCCCGTCGGCGGGGGTCATGGCCCGGATGGTGCCGTCGGCGTTGTAGGTCACGTCCACCAGGCTGGGGACGTAGAGGCCCGGCACCTTGGCAAGCACCCGGAGCAGCTCCTCCCGGCTCCAGCCCTCCGCCTTGGCCCTTCGGCAGACCTGGAGCATCTCCACCGTCACGTCCTCCCCCTCTCCCAGGGAGAAGACGTCTACAAAGTCGCTCAGCGGCTCGGGGTTATAGCAGCAGGTGCCCCCCGCGATCACCAGGGGGTGGGAGCCATTCCGATCCGCCCGGCGGACGGGGACACCGGCCAGGTCCAGCATATTGAGAATGTTGCTGTACGCCATCTCGTAGCCCACGGAGAAGGCGATGAGGTCGAATGTCCCGATGGGGTCGCCGCTCTCCAGGCCATAGAGGGGGATGTGGTGGGCGCGCATCTGCTCCTCCATATCCCCCCAGGGGGCGAAGACCCGCTCGCACCAGACCTCGGGCAGGCCGTTCATCACCCCGTAGAGGATGCGCATACCCAGGTTGGACATGCCGATCTCGTAGGAATCCGGGAAACAGAAGGCCACCCGGAAATCCACCTGGCTCTTGTCCTTCACCACCGCCCGGTACTCCCCGCCGGTATACCGGGCGGGCTTTTGCACCAGGGGCAGGATCTTCTCCAATTCCTTTGTCATAACGTCCTCCCCACAGCTTGTGTGGAGCATATTTTATCACAGGGCGGAAAAAAAGGCAAGAAAAGGACGGGCCTGCCCGGCGGGCGGAGAGATTTGTAAACTTTTTGCTACGGGCGGATTTTCCGCTATTTTGCGGTTGTAAAAAAGGTCGAAATCCTATATAATGTATGGGCAACTCTGAGACGAGGTGAAACTATGAGCCTTCGCATCGGCATTGACATCGGTTCTACCACCGTCAAGGTGGTGGTTTTGGATCAGGATAACCAGTTGCTCTTCCGCTCCTATGAGCGGCACTACTCCATGGCCCGGGAGCGGGCCTGCGAGACCCTCCGGGGCATCCGGGACAAGCTGGAGGGCAAGGACGTGCAGTTGGTCATCACCGGCTCGGCCGGTCTGGGCGTAGCCAAGGCCTGCCGGTTGGACTTTGTTCAGGAGGTCTACGCCACCGCCGCGGCGGTGGGCGCCTTCATCCCCGACACCGACGCCGTCATCGAACTGGGCGGCGAGGACGCCAAGATCATCTTCTTCGGCGGCGCCCTGGAGGAGCGGATGAACGGCTCCTGCGCCGGGGGCACCGGCGCGTTCATCGACCAGATGGCCACCCTCCTGGACGTGACGGTGGACGAGCTGGACGAGCTTTCCCTGCGCCACGAGAAGATCTACCCCATCGCCTCCCGCTGCGGCGTCTTCGCCAAGACGGACATCCAGCCCATCCTGAACCAGGGCGGACGGAAAGAGGACGTCGCCGCCTCCATCTTCCAGGCGGTGGTGGACCAGACCGTGGGCGGCCTCACCCAGGGCCGGGAGCTGAAGGGCAAGATCGTCTTTCTGGGCGGGCCGCTCCACTTCCTCAAGGGCCTGCGCGCCCGGTTCGTGGAGACGCTGAAGCTGGACGAGGAACACGCCGTCTTTCCCGAAGACGGCGACTGTTTTGCCGCCATCGGCGCGGCGCTGTGCGCCGGGGACTACCCCGCCCGGCCCTTTGACCAGGTGTTCCGTCAGCTGGAGGAGTCGGTGGAGAACACCGACCTTGTGAATACCCTCCCCCCTCTTTTCACCAGCCAGGATGAATACCAGGCGTTCCTGGCCCGGCACAACGCCTCCCACCCCCCGGAGGTGGACCTCGCCACCTATCGCGGCCCGGCCTATCTGGGCATCGACGCCGGATCCACCACCACCAAGGTGGTCCTCATCGAACCCACCGGCGGGCTTCTCTATACTTACTACCACTCCAACCTGGGCAACCCCGTGGCCATCGTGCTGGAAGAACTCAAGAAGATCTACGCGCTCTGCGGCGACCGCATCCAGATCATGGGCGCGGCGGTCACCGGCTACGGCGAGGATCTGATCAAAAACGCCTTCCACTGCGACCTGGGGCTGGTGGAGACCATGGCCCACTACAAGGCCGCCGCCCACTTCAACCCCCAGGTGGACTTTATCATCGACATCGGCGGCCAGGACATGAAGTGCTTCAAGATCCGCAACGGCACGGTGGACTCCATCATGCTCAACGAGGCCTGCTCCTCCGGCTGCGGCTCCTTCATCGAGACCTTCGCCAAGGCCCTGGGCTACGACATCGCCACCTTCTCCCAGATGGGCCTGCTCACCCCCAACCCGGTAAACCTGGGTTCCCGGTGTACCGTCTTTATGAACTCCTCCGTCAAGCAGGCCCAGAAGGACGGGGCCAGCGTGGCGGATATCTCCGCGGGCCTGTCCATCTCCATCGTGAAAAACGCCGTCTACAAGGTCATCCGGGCGGTCTCGGCGGACGACCTGGGCCAGCATATCGTGGTCCAGGGCGGCACCTTCCTCAACGACGCCGTCCTCCGGGCCTTTGAGCTGGAGCTGGGGCGCAACGTGACCCGTCCTACCATTGCCGGACTCATGGGCGCTTTCGGCGCGGCCCTGGCCGCCCGGGACGCTCACCTGGAGCGCTCCGGGTTGCTCACCGAGGCCGACCTGAAGCGGTTCACCCACACCGCCAAGCCCGTCACCTGCAACCTCTGCACCAACCACTGCTCCCTCACCGTCAACCAGTTTGACGGCGGCCGCCGCTTCATCTCCGGCAACCGCTGCTCCCGCCCTCTGGGCCAGGAGAAGGTGAAACGGCCGGATCTCATGGCCTATAAGTACGAAAAGCTCCGCAAGATGGGCGGCGTGGGCAAAGGGGACGGCAGCCGGGGGAAGATCGGCATCCCCATGGGGCTGAATTTCTATGAAAATCTCCCCTTCTGGTTCGCCTTTTTCACCAGCCTCAACTTCCAGGTGGTCCTCTCCCCCGAGTCCTCCCGGAAGCTCTACCTCTACGGCCAGCACACCATCCCCTCCGACACGGTCTGCTACCCCGCCAAGCTCATGCACGGCCATGTGGAGGCCCTGGTGGACTCCGGGGTCACCACCATCTTCTACCCCTGTATGTCCTACAACTTCGACGAGAAGATCAGCGACAACCACTACAACTGCCCGGTGGTGGCCTACTACCCCGAGCTGCTGGGCGCCAACGTGCCCAAGCTAAAGAACGTCCGCTACCTCACCCCCTACGTGGGGCTGCACCGCCCCAAGGACTGCGCCAAGCGCCTGGCCCGGTTCATGGAGGCGGAGTTCTCCGTCCCCCGGCGGGAGACCATGGCCGCCGTCCGGGCAGCCTACCGCGCCTATGAGGACTACAAGCAGGATCTTCGCGCCGAGGGCGAGCGGTACATCCAGTCCGCCCGGACCCAGGGCCAGCCCATTCTGGTGGTGGCCGGCCGGCCCTACCACATCGACCCGGAGATCAACCACGGCATCAACGAGCTTATCACCTCCTACGGCTTCACCCTCATCACCGAGGACGCGGTGGCCTGGCACGAGGGGTATGAGACACGGGCGGTTTTGAACCAGTGGACCTTCCAGGCCCGGATGTACCAGGCCGCCCGGTATGTGTGCGAGCAGGAGGATATGCAGCTGGTGCAGCTGGTCTCCTTCGGCTGCGGCACCGACGCCATCACCGGCGATGAGATGCGCTCCATCCTGGAGGATCACGGCAAGCTCTACACCCAGCTCAAGATCGACGACGTGAGCAACCTGGGCGCGGTGCGTATCCGCACCCGCTCCCTGATGGCCGCGATGGAGGCGAGAAAAAATGGCTGAACTGCAATACGATAAGACAGGCCGCCTCCTCTTCACCCGCGAGATGAAGCAGGAGTACACCATCCTCATCCCCCAGATGCTGCCCATCCACTTCGGGATGTTCAAAAAACTCCTGGAACTGGAGGGCTACCGGGTGGACCAGCTCAACAACGGCGGCCGGGCGGTGGTGGACGAGGGCTTGAAGTACGTCCACAACGACACCTGCTACCCCGCTCTGCTGGTCATCGGCCAGTTTATGGACGCCATCAAGCAGGGCGGCTACGACCCCCATAAGGTGGCGCTGCTCATCACCCAGACCGGGGGCGGCTGCCGGGCCTCCAACTACATCCACCTGCTGCGCAAGGCGCTGAAAAAGGCCGGGATGGACTACATCCCCGTCATTTCCGTCTCCTTCGGTCTGGAGCACAACCCCGGGTTCCACCTGACCCTGGAACTGGTGCGCCGGCTGATTTACGGCATGATGTACGGCGACCTCATCATGTGGGTGGCAAATCAAGTCCGCCCCTACGAGGTGACCCCCGGCGACGCCGACAAGATGGTGGAGACCTGGTCGGACAGGCTCATCGACGGCTTCACCCGGGGCAAGGGGATGAACCGCAAGCAGATGCGCGCCCTCTTCGACCAGATCATCGCCGACTTCGCCGCCATCCCCGTCTCCGGGGAGCAGAAGGTCCGGGTGGGCATCGTGGGGGAGATCTACGTGAAGTTCTCCGCCCTGGGCAACAACGGGCTGGAGAAATTCCTGCTCTCCGAGGGCGCCGAGCCGGTGGTCCCCGGCCTGGCGGATTTTATTATCTTCAAATTTTACAACCGGGTAGCCGACGTGCAGCTCTACGGCGGCAGCGCCCTGAAGCGCGCCTTCTGCAAGGCGGGCATGGGCTATATGCAGGCCTGCCAGCGGGATATGATCGCCGCGCTGAAGCGCTCCGGGCACTTCCGCGTCCCCGGCACCTTTGACGACCTCCACCGCTCCATCCGGGGCTACCTGGGAGACGGCAACAAGATGGGCGAGGGCTGGCTCCTCACCGCCGAGATGCTGGAGCTGATCCACACCGGCGTGCCCAACATCGTCTGCGCCCAGCCCTTCGGGTGCCTGCCCAACCATATCGTGGGCAAGGGGATGATCCGCCGGTTGAAGGACGACTACCCCTACTCCAACATCGTGGCCATCGACTACGACCCCAGCGCCACCCAGATCAACCAGGAAAACCGCATCAAGCTCATGCTGGCCAACGCCAAGGCCTTGGCCCGTCAGGCGGCGGAAGCCCAGGGCGAGCGGGAGGCCGCCACGCAGGGGGCGGCGGTGTAAATGGAAGAAGCTTTACATCTGGTGGACGCCTGTACGGAGGAGCACTTCCGCGCCATGTCCCTGATCCACGCCCTGGGCTGGCGGGATACCTACGCGGACTGCCTTCCCGCGGACTATTTGAAGCGGGAGATCACCGACGACCGCTGGGTAGAGGTCTTTCGGGAGAACTATCGCAGCCAAAACGGCTGTCATGGTCTTCTCCTTTACAGAGGCTCCACCCCGGTGGCCTGCCTGAACTACTGCCCCGCCCGGACGATGAACTACAACCCGGGCGAGGTCTGCCGCTTTGATAACCAGGGGTACGAGGACTGCGGGGAGATCGCCTCCTTCTACACCCACCCCGACGAGCGCAGCCGCGGCTACGGCGGTATTTTGATGGAGGAGGCCCTGCGGCGGCTGAAGGACATGGGCTTTCGCCGGGCGTTCGTCTTCGTCCTGCGGGAAAACCAACGGGCACGGCGCTTTTACGCCGCCCACGGCTTTTCCTGGGACGGCACCTACGCGGATATCCCCTTCCCCGACCATGTGGTCTGCGTGGATCTGCGGTACATTCGAGAAATCTAACCTGGGAGTTGTTCACCTTGAGCGAAACAGAGAACAAAATGGGCGTGATGCCCGTGAAAAAGCTGGTTCTGGTCATGTCCTGGCCTATGATGCTCTCCATGCTGGTCCAGGCCCTCTACAACATTGTAGACGGCGTTTTCGTGGCCCAGTACGCCAGCCCCGACGCCTTTTTGGCCCTGGGCTACGCCTTCCCCGTCCAGTCGCTGATGATCGCCATCTGCGCCGGCACCGGCGTTGGCGTGAACGCCATCCTGGCCCGGCGGCTGGGGGAGAAAAACCAGGCGGAGGCCGCGGAGGTGGCCACCCACAGCTACTTTATTTACCTCTGCATCTGGGTGCTGTTCGCCCTGTTCGGCCTGTTTCTGGCAAAGCCCTTCATCGGCCTGTACGCCAAGGACAACGCCGTGGTGCTGGCCGGCGGCGCCAGCTATCTGCGGATCGTAGCCATCGGCTCCATCGGGATGTGTATGCAGTTCTCCGCCGAGCGGATCCTCCAGGCCTCGGGCAACTCCATGGCCTGTATGTTCATCCAGGGCGCGGGGGCGCTGTTCAACATCATCTTCGACCCCCTGCTGATCGCCGGGATCGGCCCCTTCCCCAGGCTGGGGATTGCCGGCGCGGCCATCGCCACCATCGGGGGGCAGTGGCTGGGGATGATCCTGGGCCTGATCTTGGTGAAGCGCAACAAGGTCGTGCCCTTCCGCTTCCGGGATTTCCGATTCAAGGGCCGGATCGTGGGGAGCATCTACCGCATCGGCCTGCCCTCCATCGCCATGCAGTCGCTGACCACGGTGATGGTCTCCATCATGAATCTGCTCCTCCAGGAGATCAGCGACGCCCACGTCTTCGTCCTCACCGCCTACTTCAAGATCCAGTCCTTCGTCTTCATGCCCGTCTTCGGCCTGAATAACGGCGTTATCCCCATCGTCAGCTACAACTACGGCGCCCGGGAACCCGACCGCATCCGTCAGGCAGTGCGCTTCTCCCTCAAGCTGTCTCTGGCGATCTTGTGCTTCGGCCTGCTCCTGTTCTGGACCATCCCCGGCCCTCTGCTCTCCGTGTTCAAGACCACCGACGCGGCCCAGGCCACCTCCTCCCTGTCCTTCTCCCAGGTGCTGGCGGCGGGGGTGCCCGCCCTGCGGGCCATCAGCCTCTCCTTCCCCATGGCCGCCGTCGCTATCATCCTCATCGGCGTGTTCCAATCCCTGGGCATTCCCGTCTTCAGCCTGATCTGTTCCCTGGCCCGGACGCTGATCGTCCTTCTGCCTACCGCCGCGCTGTTCACCTTCCTCTACCCCGCCGGGGTCTGGTACGCCTTCCCCATCGCCGAGGGGCTGTCCCTGATTTTGACCATTATCTTCTACAAAACCGCCGCCAAAAAGCGTATTTTGGCGTTGCGATAGCGGATATACTTGATCGGATAGAAAGGATGTGCCGCGTCTATGGAAAGCATCACGTACAGCGTCAAGCTCAAGTCCCTGGTGGAGGAGTTCAAGCTGGAGGTCCTTCGGGGCGGCGCCCAGTACGAGGACATCCCCATCGTCCTGGAGGATGTGAACCGTCCGGGACTCCCCCTCACCGGCTTCTTCGAGCACTTCGACCCCCAGCGCATCGAGCTGCTGGGCCTGGTGGAGTACACCTACCTGCACGGCCTCAGCCCCCAGGAGCGCCGGGCGGCCTTTGACAAGCTCTTCAGCTACGATATCCCCGCCCTCATCATCACCCGCTCCCTGGAACCCTACCCGGAGTGCATAGAGATGGCGGAGAAGTACGACCGCACCATCCTGCGCACCTCCGAGACCACCTCCGCCTTCATGAGTGCCCTGATCGGTTTTCTGAACCACTCCCTGGCCCCTCGGATCACCCGCCACGGGGTATTGCTGGAGATCTACGGCGAGGGCGTTTTGCTCCTGGGCGAGTCGGGTATCGGCAAGAGCGAGACCGCCATTGAGCTGGTCAAGCGCGGCCACCGCCTCATCGCCGACGACGCCGTGGAGATCAAGCGCGCCGGCAACCGCCTCCAGGGCACCGCCCCGGTGCTGATCCGCCACTATATCGAGCTGCGGGGCATCGGCGTGGTGGACGTGCGCCAGCTCTTCGGCATGGGCGCGGTGAAGGAACAGCAGGAGATCGACCTCATCATCAACCTGGAGCAGTGGCGCAACGACAAGGTCTATGACCGCCTGGGGGCGGAGAGCTTCTACACCGAGGTTTTGGACGTGAAGATCCCCACCCTCACCGTGCCCGTCCAGCCTGGGCGAAACCTGGCGGTCATTATCGAGGTGGCGGCCATGAACAACCGCCAGAAGAAGATGGGCTACAACGCCGCGCTGGAGTTCACCCAGCAGATCAACGAGCACTTCGACCGGGCGCTCAACCAGCAAGATTTGTAAAAAATTGGAGGGATCCCCATGCGTCCCAACCGGCTCTACGTCGTCGTCCCCTGCTATAACGAGGAGGAGGTCCTGCCCGAGACCTCCCGCCGCCTCCGGGAGAAACTGGAGGGGTTGATCGCCGCCGGGCAGATCGCCGCCGACAGCCGCGTCCTCTTTGTCAACGACGGCTCCAAGGACCGCACTTGGCCCATCATCCGGGACCTCCACGGCCAGTCCCCCCTCTTCTCTGGGGTGGATCTCACCCGAAACCGGGGGCACCAGAACGCCCTGCTGGCCGGGCTGATGACCGCCAAGAACCGGGCGGACATGGTGATCTCCATGGACGCCGACCTCCAGGACGACGTGGACGCCATCGACGCCATGGTGGCGCGCTACCACGAGGGGTTTGACGTGGTCTACGGCGTCCGCTCCTCCCGGAAAAAGGACACCTTCTTCAAGCGCTTCACCGCCGAGGGCTTCTACCGGGTGATGAACGCCCTGGGGGCGGAGACCGTCTTCAACCACGCGGATTTCCGCCTCCTGTCCAAGGCCGCCCTGGAGGGGCTTTCCCAGTTCCGGGAGGTGAACCTGTTCCTCCGGGGGATGGTGCCCCTGGTGGGCTACGCCTCCACCACCGTGGAGTACGAGCGGGGCGAGCGCTTTGCCGGGGAGAGCAAGTACCCCCTGAAAAAGATGCTGGCCTTCGCCATGGAGGGGGTCACCAGCCTGTCCACCAAGCCCCTGCGGTGGATCACCGCCCTGGGCTTTCTCATCTTCTTCGTCTCCATTGTGATGCTCATCACCTTCATCGTCCAATGGGCCATGGGCATGACGGTGGCGGGATGGGCCAGCGTGGTCTGCTCAGTTTGGGCCATCGGCGGACTGATCCTCCTGTCCCTGGGGGTGATCGGGGAATATCTGGGCAAGATCTACCTGGAGACCAAGGCGCGTCCCCGGTTCCTCATTCGGGAAATTCTGGACAAGCAGGACTGAGACACATCAAAAACACGAGGATGGCAGGCCGCCGCGCCTGCCATCCTCTTTTTCGCGCCAAAAGGCCGCCGGGAGAATTTGCCTCCCGCCTGTCCCCCGTTTGACCTTTTTTGTGGCGCCGGCGGTCGTATACTTATCTCCGGCCAAAGGAGGGGATGGGGATGCAGGTGATCTATCTGGACTCGCTCCTCCTGCTCAATTTCATCCTGGATTACCTCCTGCTGCTCCTGGCCGGACGGGTGGCAGGCGCGCCCCTGCGCCGTCCGTTTTTGACTCTGGGCGCCGCCTTGGGAGCGGCCTACGCCGGGGCGGTGGTCTGTTTGCCGGGCCTTTCCTTTTTGGCCCACCCCCTGGTGCGTATTTGCGCCGGGGTGCTCATGGTGCTCATCGCCTACGGCACCTGCCGGCGGCTTTTTCGCCTTGCGGCGCTCTTTTTCGCCCTGAGCGCCGCCCTGGGGGGCGGGCTGTACGCCCTGGGGCTGATGGGGGTGGCGGTGACGCTGGAGCCCCAGTACATCCTCCTCTTCGCCGCCGCCGCGTACTGCGTCCTCTCCCTGGTGGGACGGGGGCTGGCCCGCCACGGGCCGCGGGAGCTGCGGCGGGTGGTGGTCCAGGTGGGGCCGCGCACCGCCGACCTCACCGCCCTGGTGGACAGCGGCAACACCCTCCGGGATCCCCTGACCGGGGCGGGGGTGGTGGTGGCCCAGGGGGAGCGCCTGGCGCCCCTCCTGCCCCCGGAGGCGGACTTTCGCCACCCCTGCCAGGCCCTGCCCGCCCTCCGGGACCCCCGGCGGTTCCGCCTGCTCCCCTACCGCAGCGTGGGGGTGGAGCAGGGGCTGCTGCTGGCGGTGCGGGCGGATCGGGTGGCGGTGGGGGGAAAGGAGCTGGGGCCGCGGCTGGTGGCCCTCTCCCCCACCCCGGTGAGCGACGGCGGGGGCTTTGACGCCCTGGTGTTCGAGGAGTGAGAACAAGGAGTTGTGAGCATGAAAGAGGCAGTTTTCCAGCGCGTCCGCCTGGCTCTCTCCCGCCTGGCGGCGCACCTGGGTCTGGCGGAGCCGGACAAGGTCATGTACATCGGCGGCAGCGACACCCTGCCCCCGCCCCTCTCCCGGGAGGAGGAGACGGAGTTGCTCACCCGCCTGGAGGACGAGGGGGTGCGAAGCCGCCTCATCGAGCGCAACCTTCGGTTGGTGGTCTACATCGCCCGGCGCTTTGAAAACACCGGCGTGGGCATTGAGGACCTGATCTCCATCGGGACCATCGGCCTCATCAAGGCGGTGGGCACCTTCCAGCCAGATAAGAATATCAAGCTGGCCACCTACGCCAGCCGGTGCATTGAAAACGAAATTTTGATGCATCTGCGGAAGATCTCCGGATCAAAAAACGAGGTCTCCTTTGACGAGCCGCTGAACGCCGACTACGACGGCAACGAACTCCTCCTCTCCGACATCCTGGGCACCGAGGGGGACACGGTGGTCAAGCCGTTGGAGGAGGACGTGGATCGCCAACTCCTGGCGCAAGCCCTGCGGAAGCTGGACCCACGGGAGCAGACCATCATCACCCTGCGCTTCGGCCTGGACGGCAAGGGGGAGCGCACCCAGAAGGAGGTGGCCGACCGCCTGGGCATCTCCCAGTCCTACATCTCCCGCCTGGAAAAGCGCATCATCGCCCGGCTCCGGCGGGAGATCGTGAAGCTGGCGTAAAAAACGGCACGGGCGCAAGGCCCGTGCCGTTTTCGCCGCGGTTATTTACATTTTCTCCGGCGCGCGCACGCCCAGGAGGCCCAGGGCGTTGGCGATGACGCTCCGGGTGGCGTCGGCCAGCTTGAGCCGGGCCAGGGCCACCGCCTCCGCCTCCCCTTTGATGCGGTTGGCGTTGTAGAAACGGTGGAAGTCCCCGGCCAGGGTGACCAGGTAGTGGTTGAGCTGGGAGGGGTCCAGGCTGCGTCCGGCGGCGCGAATCTCCTCCGGGAACCGGGCCAGGGTCTTCAACAGGGCCAGCTCCTCCGGGCTGGAGAGCAGGGACACGTCCACCTGGTTGGCGGCGGGGACGGTCAAGCCCTCCTCCGCCAGCTTGGCGATGAGGGTGCAGATGCGGGCGTGGGCGTACTGGACGTAGTAGACCGGGTTCTCGCTGTCCTCCCGCACCGCCAGGTCCAGGTCGAAGTCCACGGGGCTGGTGGGCTTGGAGCTGTTGAAGAAGAACCGGGCGGCGTCCACGCTCACCTCGTCCAGCAGATCGTGGAGGGCGATGGCCTTGCCGGAGCGCTTGGACATCCGCACGGGCTTGCCGTCCTGGAGCAGGTTCACAAGCTGCATGAGGACGATGACGAGCCGGTGGGAACCGTCCAGGCCCAGGCCGTCCAGCGCCGCCTGGAGCCGGGCGACGTGGCCGTGGTGGTCGGCGCCCCAGACGTTGATGGCGGCGTCGTAGCCCCGGTCCAGGAGCTTGTTGCGGTGGTAGGCGATGTCGGCGGCGAAGTAGGTGTAAAAGCCGTTGGCCCGGCGGAGCACGTCGTCCTTCAGTTCCAGCTTGTCCACCTGCTCCTGGGTCTTCCCCTCCCGGAGAAACTTCTCCCGGAGCAGCTGGGAGGTGTTGAGCCAGAGGGCGCCCTCCTTTTCGTAGAGGTAGCCCCTCTGGTTCAAAAGCTCCACCGTCTCAGCCACCGCGCCGGAGTCGTGGAGGGTGGACTCCAAAAACCAGGTGTCGTACTGGATGCCGTATTTTTCCAGATCGACGCGCATCTTGGGGATGTTGACCTCCAGGCCAAACTTGGCCAGGGTCTCCTGCCGCTGGGCCTCCGGGGCGTCCGCCAGGGCGTCGCCGAATTTCGCCCGGTAGGCCGCCGCCAGCTCCCGGATGTCCTCCCCCTGGTAGCCGTCCTCGGGGAAGGCCACGGCGTCCTCGCCGCGGATGAGTTGAAGGTAGCGGCACTCCAGGGAGTGGGCGAACTTGGCGATCTGGTTGCCCGCGTCGTTGACGTAGAACTCCCGGGAGACCTCGTAGCCCAGCTTGTCCAGAATGGCGGCCAGGGTGTCCCCCAGCACGCCGCCCCGGGCGTTGCCCATGTGCATGGGGCCGGTGGGGTTGGCGGAGACGAACTCCACCATCACCTTTTTGCCCCGCCCGTCGTCGCAGCGGCCGTAGTCCGCCCCTTCCAGTTCGATGGCGGCCAAAACCTCCCCCAGCCAGCGCTCCCCCAGGGTGAAGTTCAAAAAGCCGGGGCCGGCGATCTCCGCCTTGGAGAAATAGCTCCCCTCCAGCTCCAGCTCCTCCAGCAGCGCCTGGGCGATCTGCCGGGGGTTCTGGCCCAGGGGCTTGGCCGCGGCCAGGGCGAAGGAGGTGGCCCAATCCCCGTTGCGGGGGTCCTTGGGCACCTCCACCTGGCCCTTCACCGCCTGCCCGGCGGGGAGTTTGCCCGCCTGGGCCGCTTTCTCATAGGCCCGCTGGGTCAGGGTCTCCACCTGACGCCGAGCCGCTTCCATCATGTTCATCTCGTCCCACCTCGCTGTATCTCGCGTTCTCTCTATTGTACAAGCCCCTCCGGGGCAGCCTGGCGCACGTGGATGCGGAACATACTGTTTCCCGCCGCGCCGTGCTCGATCTCCAGGGCGTAGTAGATGGTCAGATCCCCGCCCCGGCTGTCCAGGGAGGTCCGGATCTTCCGGGTGCGCAGGCCGATCTCCAGCGCGCCGTAGGGGGTGTCGTACACGCTCAGGTGGCGCTTGCCCTCCTCAAAGACCATCTGGGAGTTCACCGTCCCCACCCGCAGGAGGGTCACCCGCTGAGGCTCCACCTGGATGGTGGTCAAGGTGCCCTCCAGCCCGGTGACCTCGCTCTCCTGATAGCTGAGGAACAGCCCGGCCTCGCCCTTGTCCTCCAGGATGCCCTGGGTGACAAGTTCCATGACCTCCGGCTCACTCTGGGGGAAGCTCTGCCTACCCTGAATGGAAATGATCACTCGTTGCTCCATAACTCGACCTCTGCGTGAAATATCCATACTTGGGGGATTATACCCTGAATGGGCCAAAAAGTAAAGGGGGTCAGGGCCGTTTGCGGAAAAAGCCCTCCAGACGGCCCAGGATCAACGCTCCCACCGCCCCCACGGCGGCGCCTGCCCCCACCCCGGCCAGCAGCATGGCGGGAAGGTGCGCCAGCACCCCCATGCTCCCCAGGATGACACGGGCCACGCAGAGTTGGCCGATGTTGTGGAAGATGCCGCCCATGACGCTGACAAAGCCCATGGAGCGGCCCCGGCGCTTGCACAAAACCATGGCCAAAAAGCTCAGCGCGCCGCCCGCGGCGCTGTACGCCAGGGAGTAGAAGTTCCCGAAGAGCAGGCCGGTGACAGCGATCTTCAGCCCCGTCAGCCCCGCCGCCCACGGAAGCGGAAAGAGGTATAGCCCGCACAAAACCACAAGGTTGGCCAGACCCAGCTTGGCGCCCGGCACCACCACGTCGGTGGGCAGCAGCCGCTCCAGCCAGGAGAGGGCCACCGTCAGCGCCAACAGCATCCCCAGCAGGGCCACCCGCCGGGCGGGGGTGTCAGCCGGAAACGGCGTCTTGTCCAAGGCGCTCTCCCCCTTCCACGGTGATGGTCACCTGCCCAGGCAGGCAGATGATCGCCTCGCCCATCTTGGAGATGGGTCTGTGGTGCTGGCAGATCAGGTCCGGGCAGGTGGAGTCCTCCACGTGTACCGCCCCGTCCTCCACCACCAGCACCAGGGAAAATCCGGCGGCGCCCCGCACCGGGACGCGGCAGGGCGTATCCAGGGCGTAGCGCCCCAGCTCTTCCCCGCTCCGGGTCAGCACCGCCTGGCCGCCCGTCCCCTTGGGCCAGCACAGCCAGAGGATCAGCGCCAGGACAAGCGCCCCCAGGGCGATGGCCTCCGGGGCGGTCAGGAACTTGCGCTCTTTCATGGGATCATCTGTCCTTCCAGACCGTCCCGCAGCGTCAGGCGGCCTTCCAGGCCGGCGGTGTACCACAGCTCGCCCTCCTGGGTGTAGTAGACCAGGTCAAAGTCCCGGTGCTGCCGCCAGTACTCCGCCGCCCGGTCCGGCCCCATGACGAAGAGGGCGGTGGACAGGGCGTCACAGGTGAGGCCGCTGGGGCCGATCACGGTGACGGAGGCCGCGCCGCTGTCCGCGGGGGCGCAGGTGTGGGGGTCCAAAATATGGTGGTAGGTCACGCCGTCCTGGGTAAAGTTGCGCTGGTAGCCCCCGGAGGTGACCACCGCCATGTCCGTGCCGGAGACGGTGCAGAGGGTGCCGCCCTCGTCCGCCGGGTCCCGGATGCCGATCACCCAGTCCGAACCATCCGGCTTCGCCCCCAGGCATTGGACATTCCCCCCCAGGTTCAAAAGCCCGGAGGTGAGGCCCATGCCCTGCCACAGCGCCACGATGCGGTCGGCGGCGTAGCCCTTGCCCACGGCGCCCAGGTCCAGCTTGTGCCCCTGGGCGAACACCTGGGTACCGTCCAGGGTGACCTGCCGAAAGTCCACCCGGGCCTTCAGGGCCTCCAGCGTCTGAGCGTCCGGGACCTGGTAGTCACCGCTGTAAAAGCCCCAGGCCTCCACGGCGGGGTAGATGGTGACGTCCAGCGCGCCGGCGGTATCCTCCCCCAGGGCCAGCGCCCGCGCCAGCAGGTCGGCGGTCTCCTGGGCGACCACCGTGGGGGCGGTCACATCGCTCTGCGCGTTGACGGCGTAGAGGTCGCTGCCCGGCCGCTGGGCGGAGATCAGGGCCTCGATCCGATCCACCTCGTCCTGGGCCAGCTCCAGAGCGTCCTGGGCCTTGGGGCCATAGGCGGTCAGGTCCATCACCGTGTCCATGGCGAAGATGGTGGTCGTCCGGCTCCCGGCGGCGCAGCCGGACAGGAGGACCAGACCCAGGAGGAGGCACCACAGCTTTCTCATTCCCGCTCTCTCCTCAGTAGTTCTCGATGGCGATCTGCCGCACCTGGCCCTGGATATCCTGGCCCAGGAAGATAGAGGCCAGGGCGCCGAAGTCCTGGGCGCTGTCGCTGGCAAAGTAGAGGTGCTCGCCGCCCTGGGTCTTGGCGTTTTTCAACCCCTGGGCCTCCAGCAGCTCCGCCACCGTGTCCACGCAGGCGGCGCCGGAGCTGATGAGGGTCACACCCTCCCCCAGATAGGCGGCGATGGCGTCCCGCAGGAGGGGGTAGTGGGTGCAGCCCAGGATCAGCGTGTCCACCTCAGCCTCCTTGAAAGGCGCCAGGTACTCCGCCACCAGCAGCTCCACCAGGGGGTCGCCCGGCTGATAGCGGCCGTTTTCCACCAGGGGCACAAAGAGCGGGCAGGCCCGGGCGGTCACCTCCGCCTGGGGCATCAGCCGACGCACCGTCCGCTCGTAGGCGCCGCTGGCGATGGTGGTCTTGGTGCCCACCAGCCCGATCTTCCCCGTCCGGGTGGCGGCCACGGCGGCCCGTGCCGCCGGTTCCACCACGCCGATGACGGGCAGGGAGTTCTCCTGGGCCAGAATGTCCAGCGCGGTGGTGGACACCGTGCCGCAGGCGATGACCACCGCCTTCAGATCAAAGCTGCGCAAAAAGGCCACGTCCTGCCGGGCGTATTTGATGATGGTCTCCACGCCCCGGCTCCCGTAGGGCACCCGGCCTGTGTCTCCGAAGTAGACCACGTCCTCCCCCGGCAGGCGCCGGATTAGCTCCCGCACCGCGGTGAGGCCGCCCACGCCGGAGTCAAAGACCCCGATGGCGCGATCGTCCATGGCGTGTCCTCCTCTCTACAAGTTCTACTCTGTCCATGATATGCCACTTTGCCCGAAAGTACAAGGGTCAATTTCCCAGCAGCGGCTATTTAGAACACTTGTTTGACTTCTCAGGAAAGGTGTGCTATACTGTCTCCAAAGACCATAGTTTGAACGAAAATCACCGGGCGAAAGGGGCGGTCGAACATGGATCGAACCATACTCCACTGCGACCTCAACTGCTTTTTCGCCTCGGTGGAGCTGCTGGGGCACCCGGAGCTTCGAGACCTGCCCGTGGCCGTCTGCGGCGACCCCACCAGCCGCCACGGGGTCATTTTGGCCAAGAACGAGTCGGCCAAAGCCTTCGGGGTGCAGACCGCGGAGACCATCTGGCAGGCCCGGCGCAAGTGCCCGGAGCTGCTGCTCCTGCCGCCCCATCACCGGGAGTACCGCCGCATCTCCCGGCTGGTGAACGCCATCTACCAGGAGTACACCGACCGGGTGGAACCCTTCGGGGTGGACGAGAGCTGGCTGGATGTGACCGACGCCATCCACCTCTTCGGCGGGGACGGCAAGGCGCTGGCGGACACCCTGCGCCGCCGCATCCGGGAGGAATTGGGGCTGACCATCTCGGTGGGGGTGTCCTACAACAAGACCTTCGCCAAGCTGGGCAGCGACTACAAAAAGCCGGACGCCACCACCGTCATCGCCCGGGCGGATATGGAGCGGATGGTGTGGCCCCTCCCGGTGGGTGCGCTGCTGTTCGTGGGCCGGGCCACCCAGCGGGCGCTGGAACCCTACGGGGTGCGGACCATCGGCGACCTGGCGGCCTTCGACCCCGGCTCGCTGGAGACCCTGCTGGGCAAGCTGGGCCGCCAGCTCCACCAGTACGCCAACGGGTTGGACACGGAGCCGGTGGCCCTGGCAAACGCCCATACGCCGCCCAAGTCGGTGGGCAGCGGGCTTACCTTCTCCAAAAACCTCACCACCTGGGAGGCCGTCCGGGGCGGCACGGCGCTGCTGGCCGACCGCGTGGCTACGGAACTGCGGAAGAACGCCATGGTGTGCCGAACCCTGCAAGTCACCCTCCGGGACCCGAACTTCAAGGATATCTGCCGCCAGAGGCCGGTGGCCACCCCCACCCAGTTCGCCCGGGAACTCACCGGGGAGGCCGTGGAGATCTTAAAGGCCTGCTGGCGGCCGGGCAGCCCCATCCGGGCGCTCACCCTCACCGCCCAAAACCTCTGCCCCCAGGAGGAGGCGTGGGAGCAGACCAGCCTCTTCCCCGGCCCGGACGACCGGGCGCGGAAGAAACAAGCCCGCCTGGAGGCGGCCATGGACACCATCCGGGCAAAGTACGGCGACGGGTCCATCGCCCTGGGCGGAACGGCGCCTCAGAGCGCTCCGGGAGAGGAAATGGAGTGAGTTTTCCGGAAAAACGCGGGCGGGAATTTGGAAATTCCCGCCCGCGTTTTGTCGCGGTGGAATGGATTTTCTGAAAAGCGATTTCCCTTTACAGGCTATTTGTTTCCTGGAATTTTTAGGATTTATCTACCCGCAAGGAAAACGCCTTTACAGCTTAAAACTGTCCTTCAGACTCACCGCCCGGTTAAAGACCAGGTGGCCGGGGCGGGAGTCCCGGCTGTCGGCGCAGAAATAGCCCTGGCGCATGAACTGGAAACGGTCGGCGGGCTGGGGGTCGGACAGACCGGCCTCCACCTTCGCGCCTTCGAGCACCTCCAGGGAGTTGGGGTTCAGGCACTCCAGGTAGTCCTTGTCCGCCGCGTCGGGGTCGGGGACGGAGAAGAGGTTGTCGTAGAGGCGCACCTCCGCGTCCAGGGCGGTGGCGGCGTCTACCCAGTGGAGGGTGGCCCCCTTCACCTTCCGGCCGTCGGCGGGGTCGCCCCCCCGGCTGTCCGGGTCGTACTCGGCGGCGATCTGGGTCACGTTGCCCTGGTCGTCCGTCTCGTAGCCCACGCACCGGATGAGGTACGCCCCCTTCAGGCGGCACTCCGGCCCGCCGGGGTAGAGACGCTTGTACTTGGGCACCGGCTCGGGGAGGAAGTCCTCCGCCTCCACCCACAGCTCCCGGGAGAAGGACACCTTCCGGGTGCCCGCCTCCGGCTTGCCGGGGAGGTTTTCCACCTCAAATTCCTCCCTCTGGCCGGCGGGGTAGTTGGTGATGACCAGCTTCACCGGCCGCAGCACCGCCATGACCCGCTGGGCGTGCTCGTTCAGATCCTCCCGCAGGCAGTGCTCCAAAAAGGCGTACTCCACCGTGGAGGCCGCCTTGGACACGCCGTTGCGCTCGGAGAAGGCCCGGATGGCGGCGGGGGTATAGCCCCGGCGGCGCAGGCCGCAGATGGTGGGCATACGGGGGTCGTCCCAGCCGGAAACCACCCCGGACTCCACCAGATAGCGCAGCTTGCGCTTGCTCATGACGGTGTAGTTGATGCCCAGGCGGGCGAACTCGATCTGCCGGGGCTTGGCGTAGGGCAGGGTGATGTGATCCACCACCCAGTCGTAGAGGGGGCGGTGGTCCTCAAACTCCAGGGTGCACAGGGAGTGGGTGATCCCCTCCAGGGCGTCCTCGATGGGGTGGGCGAAGTCGTACATGGGGTAGATGCACCACTTGTCCCCGGTGTTGTGGTGGCGCATGTGGTTGATGCGGTAGATCACCGGGTCGCGCATATTGAAGTTGCCGCTGGCCAGGTCGATCTTGGCCCGGAGGGTGTACGCCCCGTTGGGGAACTCCCCGGCGCGCATCCGGGCAAAGAGGTCCAGGGACTCCTCCACGGGCCGATCCCGCCAGGGGGAGCGGGCGGGGGTGTTCACATCCCCCCGGTACTCCTTGAACTCCTCCGGGGTCAGCTGGCAGACGTAGGCCAGGCCCTTTTTGATAAGCTCCACGGCGAAGTCGTACATCTGTTCAAAGTAGTCCGAGGCGTAGAAAAAGCGGTCGCCCCAGTCGTAGCCCAGCCAGTGGATGTCCTCCTGGATGGCGTCTACGAACTCCTCGTCCTCCTTGGTGGGGTTGGTGTCGTCCATGCGGAGGTTGCACAGCCCCCCGTACTTCTCCGCCGTGCCGAAGTCCACGAAGA
Source organism: uncultured Oscillospiraceae bacterium (assembly GCA_947631595.1). GTDB lineage: Bacteria > Bacillota > Clostridia > Oscillospirales > Oscillospiraceae > MGBC124762. The sequence goes on along the minus strand of CANRLZ010000003.1, from coordinate 43,368 downwards.
TGGCCTTGGCGTGGCCGATGTGGAGATAGCCGTTGGGTTCGGGCGGGAAACGGGTGTGAACCTGCATCCCCTCGCAACGCCCGCCGGGGGCAAGCTCCTCGTCAATAAAGTCGTGGATAAAATTCTGGGACATCCCGGCAGCCTGTTCTTCCGCCATGGTCCTCAACTCCTCGCAAAATAAAATATACAGGTTACCCCCATCGGTAACCTGTATATTTTATCCTGTCCAGCCTGAAATTGCAAGACCCTTCTGGCCAATTTAGCCCTCCGGCTCTAAGGGGATCCAGTCCTCAAAGGGGGTCGTCTCTCCGATGCCCCGCTCCGCCTTGAGCTGGGCGACGCGGTCGGCCACGCTGTCGATCTCGGTCATGCCCTGTCCGGCCAGGTACTCCCGCAGAAGGGCCACCTTCTCCGGGTCGGTGCCCTCCCCCACGTCCAGCTGGTAGAACACGCCGTCCTCGGTGGTCAGAATGCAGCACGTACACCCCACCGCCCACTGGGTATCCATTCCAAAGACGTCAAAGGCGTACATGGCCACCCACTGGTCGTAGAGGGTCTCCACCTGGTAGACGGAGCGGTAGTGACCGGCGTCGTCGATGTAGCCCAGCCAGTCGAACTCATCCCCCGCGCCGCCGGAGCCGTGCCCGGAAAAGATCAGGTTTTGATCCAGCTGGGTAAAGCTGCGGTAGAAGGAGTCGGTGGCGTAGGTCAGGCGGACCTGGCCGTCGTAGTCGCCCAGGATGAGATACGCCGTAAACGGCTGGCTGTCCGCCAGGGTCCCCGCGTACTCCAGGGCCAGCATCTGCCGCCCGCTGAGGGTCTTCGGCTGGGCGTAGAAGACCTTTAGAGTCTGGAGCTCGACGTCCGCCGGGACGGCGTCACGCACCATCTGGGTCAGATCTTGAATGGAGAACTCCCCGACACCCTCCGCCGGGACGGCGCCCAAAAAGTCCAGGTCGGTGCGGAAGCCGTCGTCCACCTGGGCGGTGGTCTCCCCCGCCAAAAAGGCGGCGAAGGCCGCGGTCTCCGGCGGGGGCGAGGCGGCGGGTTCCTCCTTCTCCCCCAGTCCGCAGCCGGACAGGTCAAACAGCGTCAGGACGGCCAACAGCGCGGCCAGAGTTCGTTTCACCATGAGCGCCCCCTCCCCTCTCTTTTTGAAACCATAGTACCCACTTCGCCAAAAAATGTCAAGCGGCGGCCTGTGCGCCCCCGGCCCACGGGGGGACAAAGGGCCGCCGGGACGGGCCGGCCGCCCCGGCGGCCCCCGGCTCTGTCCGGCCGCGTTACTCCGCCTGGATGACTTTGATCTGACCGGCCTCCAGGCCGGTCTGTTCCATGGTGATCTCCATGATCTTCGCCGTGTCCGTCTCGGTCAACTGCCCCTCATCCAGGGAGACCACCACCGAGGCGCTGTCCTCGCCCACGAAGGCCACGCAGTTGGCGTACCCCTTGGCGATGACCAGGTTCTCGATCTGGGCCTCGGCCATGGTGCAGTCGGCCATGACCTGGATGGAGGCGTTGGCCTGGTCACGGATGGTCTGCTCCGCGTCGTTGTTGGCCGCCGCCTCCTCCAGGAGGCTGAGGGCGGAGTCCCTGGCCTGCTGGCGGTTGATCCGGGCGCTGGAGAAGTAGTCGTTGGCGGTGGTCTGGCCGGGTTCCTCCGCCGCCCCGCTGGGCTGGGCGCTGGGAGTTGGACTCTGGCTCGCCTCGTTTTCCGCCGCGCCGGTGGCGCTCACCTCCGCCGCGCCTCCCAGCAGCTTCCCCGTGGGCAGCGCGTCCACAGTCACGTTGGAGCCGTCCTGGGAGTAGGACCAGTTTAAGTACACCGCCGCGCACACGAACAGGACGATTGCGGCCACCACCGCGTTGCGTTTCCAGATCTTCATGTCTTCCCTCAACCCTTTCCTTGACAAATTGAAATTTTATCCGTTCCCAGGCCGGTGAGCGCGCTGACCGCCTCCATGAGTTTGAGCCGCACCCCGGCGTCCGCTCCGCCGGAACAGACCACCAGCGCCCCCTGGAACCTCGGGTAGAGCTGCTGGATCAGCACAGGGCCGCTCCCCGCCGCCGAGGCGCCGGAGACCACCACCGTGGCGCTCTGGGTCTCACTTCCCCCGTCCGATCGCCGGACGCTTTTCTCATCCGTGGCCAGCACCTGCCGGGATCCGCCCTGGACGGTGAGCATCACGGTCACGTCCCCAGCCCCCCGAATGCGGGAGAGGGCGTCGGAGAGTTTTTCCTCCAGGGCGGACACGGAGAAATCCTCCTGCACCGCGCCGCCGGACGCCGCCGGGGCGGTCTCCGTCTCCCCTTTTCCCCCGCCGCTGGGCCAGAGCAGCAACACCACCCCCACCAGCAGGATCAGCAGGACATACCGGTACTTTTTCAGCAGTTCCAGACCCTTTTCCCGCCACGTCTCCCACGGGATCTCCCTCATGGCACGTCCGTCCTTTCCAACATCTGGTGGGACGCGTCCAGGCCGAAATCGGCGGTGATCGCCCGCTGTAAGGCCCGCCACGCCTCCCCGTCCCCACTTCCCCGTACCTGGACCGACTCCGGCGCGGGGAAGCCGTCCTCGGTCCAGCGGCAGCGCACCTGCACCTGGGGGTCCACGATGCCCAGCGCCGTCGCCTTGTCCGAAATATATGCGGCGGTCTGTTGGGCTATGATATCTTTCCGCAGTTCCTCCGCCTCAGCGGTCTGGGCCTGGCCGGTCAAAGCATTCTGAAACTCCGCCAGGGCCTCGCTCCCCGCCCCCAGCCGCGCCAGGGGCTTCAGCATCACAAACAGCAGCAGCAATCCCCCGGCCAGACCGGTGAGCTTTCGCCCCCGCCCGGCGGGGCACAGCGCCCCGGCCAGGGCGGCCAGGAGGGCGGCGCAGACCACGGAGAGCATCCAGTCCTTCACCCACTCCATTCTACGTCACCCCCGCCGCTGAAAGACACGAAACAACGGAAAAGAGCAGCATCAGCGCACAGCACGCCGTCATGCCCAGCTCCAGGGCGAAGGCGCCGCTGATGGCGTCGATGAGCTTGGTCACGCCGCCGTCCCAGACGGTGGCCGCCAAGGCCGATGTCAGCTTATAGACGAGATAGTGGACGCCCATGCGCAGAAAGGGGGTCAGGCACATCCCCAAAATCACCAGCGTTCCGAAGACGCCCACGGAGTTTCGCAGCAGTCCGGCGCTCACCAGCACGCTCTCCGCCGCGTCGGACAGCACGCCGCCCACCACCGGCACCGCGCCGGAGATGGCGAACTTCGCCGTCTTCACCGCCACGGCGTCGCTGGTCCCGGCCACAGCGCCGCTGATGGAGAGGTAGAGGGTAAAGGCCAACATCACGGCGGTGAGCACCCCCGCCACCGCCCCCTTCAGGGTCTTGCCCAGTCGGTCCACCCCGGCGTTCCCCACCGCCGCGTGGACGGCCCCTGCCGCCACATAGAGGTAGGTCATGGGGATGAGCAGGTCGGTGATGAGCCGCAGCAGGAGGTTGGAAAAGAGCACCGTGGCCATCTGCCGGGCGGCGGCGCCCACGGGGGCGCCCCCGGCGGCCGCGGCGGCGGCCAGGGTGGGCAGGAGCGCCTGGCCGAACGCCGCCAGGCGCTCCATGCTCTCCCGGCCCAGGCCCATGAGGGAGTGGACGTCGGCCAGGGACACCGCGCACACCGCCAGCACCCCCGCGATGGGTGCGGCCTGGAAAGTCCCGCTCCCCGGCTCCGCCGCCCCTTGGGCCAGGGCGCAGAAGAGGGTGATGGCAAGCAGCAGCGTCCCGCTGCGCAGGGCGGTGCGCAAAATGCCAAAGACCTGGTCGGTCCCGGTGCGCACCAGCTGTTCCAGCCCCTGGTCCAGGCTGATCTCCCCGTCCAGGTCCAGCCCCGCGCCGTACTCTCCCGCCGAGCGCTCCAGATCCTCCAGGGCGGGGAGTTCCCCCGGCCCCACGTCGGCCTCCCACGCCCCACGGGCTGAGGGAGAGAGGAGCAAAAAGAGGACGAAGGCCAAGATAAAACCTCGCGCACGCACCATGATCCGCTCCTAAAGTAGAGAAAATAGCAGCCCAACTACCGCCTCAAAAAGGGGCAGGCAGACCAGCAGGGCGCAGGCTCCGCCCGCGATCTCCACCGCCGCCGCCAGGCCTCCCTCCCCCGCGTCCTTGCACAGCTCCGAGGAGACACGGGTGAGCAGGGATACCCCCACCGTCTTCACCACCGGCCCCAGGACTTCCGCCGTCAGCCCAGCCCGCTCCGCCAGGTCGTCCAGCACCTCCCGGATGGGGCGAAAGGCGGTCATGGCCAGGCCCAAAATGAGGGTGACGGCGCAGAGCGCCAGCACCAGGGCCAGGTCCGGGACCTGCTTTTTCACCGTGGCCGCGCAGACAGCGCCCACCGCCGCCAGCACCGCCACCCGTGTCGCCAGCTCCACCGTTACAGCCCGAAGAGGTCCTTGACCAGGTCAAAGAGGGAGCTGATCTCCCGGACCACCATCATCAGCACCACCACAAGCCCGGCCAGGGTGGTCATGGTGGCCTGCTCGTCCCGGCCGGAACGGGTCAAGACCTGGTTGAGGACGGAGACCAGGATGCCGATGGCGGCAATTTTGAAAATCAGATCCACGTTCACGTCTCCGCCCCCCTAGATCAGCAATAGAATGATGGCCGTTCCGCCCGTCAGGCTGAGGGCGGCGTACACCCGCCCCAGGCGACGGGCCTCCCCCCTGGCCTCGTCCCGAAAGGCGGCCAGCCGCTGCCGCCCCCGCAGGAGCGCCTGCCGCTGGGTCTGGGCGTCAAAGCGGCCAAGGGTCTGGCCCACCTCCAATAGCGTCTGCCGCTCCTCCGGCTGGAGGTCGGGCAGACATTGCACCATCGCCTGCCGCCAGCTCTGGTAGACCCCGCCCTCCGGGTCCGCCTGAAGACGGCGCAGGGTCTCCTGAAAAAAGCGCCCCGCCGCGCCCTTGCGCGTCCGGCCAAGTTCTTCCAAAAGCCGGGGCAGCGGGGTCAGACGGAAGGTCAGCTCCTCCTCCAGCCAGGCAAGGGCGGCGTGCAGCTCCTCCAACGTCTGGAGCCGCCCCCACAGCCGGCCCACCGCCCCAAATCCGCACCGCAGCGCCCCCGCCATCACGCAGGCGGCGCCCAACAGCTTCACCATGGCCGCCCCTCCCCGTCCGTCACGGAATAGCGCCGCCCGTCCGCGGCGTTTTCGATGAGCACCACCCGCCCGAATATCCCCTGGGCCATCAGGCGGCGGTAGAGCGGGCGGCGATCCAGGTCGGCCAGGCTCCCGCCGTGGGCGGTGGCCAGGAGCGCCACCCCGCAGCCCGCCGCCTGGAGCATGGCTTCCACATCCTCCGGCTGGGTGATCTCGTCCACCGCCAACACCTGGGGGTTCATCCCCCGCAGCAGGGTCATCATCCCCACCGCCTTGGGGCAGGCGCTCATCACGTCGCTCCGCGGGCCGATGTCCAGGGCGGGTTCGCCGTTCGCCACGGCGGCCAGCTCCCCCCGCTCATCGGCCACCCCCACCCGACGGGGCGGGCAGCCCTCTCCGGCGGAGATGGCCCGGATGAGATCCCGTAGGAGCGTGGTCTTTCCCCCGCCGGGGGGCGAGAGGATCAGGGTGCTCTCCAGCCCCCGCGCCCCCCAGAGCTTGGGCAGAACCTCCCAGCAGAGACCCCGGAACTCCCGGGCGATCCGCAGGGACAGAGAGGACAGCTCCCGGAGGTTGGTCAGCGCGCCGCCCTCTACCACCCCTGTCCCGCACAGGCCCAGCCGATGTCCGCCGGGGACGGCCACAAAGCCGTTTTTCACCTGTGCCAGTACCGTGTGCACCGACGAGGCGCTGGCCAGCTCCAAAACCGTGTCCAGGTCCCGGCCGGTGACGGCGGTGTCCGGCAAAAATATCTCCCCCTCGGAAGTGAGAAAGGACAGCGGCCGGCCCCGGCGCAGCCGCAGCTCCTCCACCTCCGCCCGCCGCTCCAGGGGCAGCGCCGCCACCCGCTGGCGAAGAGGCCCCGGCAGCAGCCGCGCCGCCTGGTCCAGCCGCTCCGCCGCCCGCGCGGTCTCCACGGCGCATCCCTCCTTTTTCCTCACGTGCCAACAGTCTATGAACGCCTGTCCCACTTTAGAAGCGGACTTGTCCCAAAAGTTGGGCGCAAAAAAGACGCCTGGCAAGAGCCAGGCGTCTTGGATGTTCCGCCGGAGGTCACTGGGCCAGGAATTTCTCCAGGCGATCCAGACCCTCCTTGATGTTGCCCAGGGAGGTGGCGTAGGACCAGCGGACGAAGTTGGGTGCGCCGAAGCCGGAACAGGGCACCACCGCCACCAGGGCCTTCTCCAGGAAGACCTGGGCGAAGTCGTCGCCGTCCCGGATGACCACGCCGCCCAGCTCGCGGCCGATCAGCTTCTCCACGTTCATCATAATGTAGAAAGCGCCGTGGGGCTTGATGCAGCTCACGCCGGGGATGGTGTTCATCCGCTCCACGATGTAGTCCCGCCGGGCTTCAAACTCCCGGCGCATGACCTGCACGTCCTCCTGGGAACCCTCCATGGCCTCCACCGCGGCCCACTGGGAGATGGAGCTGGGCGCGCCGGTGGAGTGGCTGAGGTAGTTGGCCATCACCTTGGCGATGGACTCCTCCGCGGCGGCGTAGCCCACCCGCCAGCCGGTCATGGCGTAGGACTTGGACACGCCGTTGATGAGGATGGTGCGGCGCTTGACCTCCTCCCCGAGGGAGGCGAAGGAGGTGAACTGCCGCCCGTCGTAGGCCAGGCAGTAGTAGATTTCGTCGGAGATCACGTAGAGGTCCTTCTCCACCACCACCTCGGCAAGCGCCTCCAGCTCCGCCTTGGTGTACATCATGCCGGTGGGGTTGGAGGGGTTGTTGAGGATGATGGCCTTGGTCTTGGGGGTGACGGCGGCGGAGAGCTTGGCCGGGGAGAGCTTGAAGTCCTCGGCCTCGCCGCAGTCGATGACCACGGGGGTGGCGCCCACCATGCGGATGAGTTCATAGTAGCTGACCCAGTACGGGGCGGGCAGGATCACCTCGTCCCCCGGATCGCACAGGGTACGCAGGGCGATGTAGACATTGTGCTTGGCGCCGCTGGCCACCACCACCTGGGCGGGGGTGTAGTCCAGGTCGCAGTCCGCTTTCAGCCGGTCGCACACCGCGCGGCGCAGCTCCATGATGCCGGCGGCGGGGGTGTACTTGGTCTTGTTGGCGTGGATGGCGGCGATGGCCGCGTCCTTGATCCGCTCCGGGGTGTCAAAGTCCGGCTCCCCGGCGCCAAAGCCGATGACGTCCACCCCCTGGGCACGCATCTGCTTGAACATACTATCGATCGCCAGGGTGGTCGAGGCGTGGACCCCCTTGGCCAGTTGAGACAGCTCTTTCATCTTGGTATGACCGCTCCTTTCCCAAACGTTGTGACATATTATATTCTCACTCTTGCAAAATTGCAAGGGAAACTTTTTCAAATCCGGCCCAAAATGAAAGATTATATTTTTCTGCCTTCATTTTCGTCCCGGAGGGCGCCCCGTCTTGGCGAAAACAGACAAAAAAACGCCCGGAGGCCGCGCTCCGGGCGTTGCTTTTCGGTTCAGCGGCGGTAGAGGTCGCGACCCTGGCTGTCGATGGCGACGGTGAGGGGGAGGTCCTCCACCTCCATGCGCTTCACGCTCTCGCATCCCAGGTCGTCAAAGGCCACCACCTGGCTGGAGCGGATGCACCGGGCGATGAGCGCCCCGGCGCCGCCCACGGCGGCGAAGTACACCCCGCTGTTGCGGACGATGGCGTCCACCACCGCGTCGCCGCGGTCGCCCTTGCCCACCATGGCCCGGAGACCCAGGTCCATCAGGCGGGGGGCGAAGGGGTCCATCCGCCCGGAGGTGGTGGGGCCGCAGGAACCCACGGCCATCCCCTGCTGGGCGGGGGTGGGGCCGGCGTAGTAGATGATCGCGCCCTCCAGGGGGAAGGGCGGCTCCTGCCCGGCGTCCAGGAGGGCGAAGATGCGCTTGTGGGCGGCGTCCCGGGCGGTGTAGACCGTGCCGGAGAGCAGCACCCGGTCGCCCGCCCGCAGCTGGGCTGCCCGCTCCCTGGTCAGCTCCTCGGTGCGCAGCCTGATCTCTCGCATCGCCATAGCGGTCAATCCTCCTGGGCGGGATCGGCGGGCTGTTCGGTGATCTCCGTCAGGCTCTGGCCGTGGCTCTCCAGCTCGGCGTTCACCGTGTCCAGGGAGCGGGAGGTGCGCTCCAACTCCGATTTGGCGTGGGTCAGGGACGCGGCCACATCGGAGCGCAGGCGGGTGTAGCTGGACTCCACCTGGCGCAGCCAAAGGGCCACCTGCTGCCGGGTCTGGGCGGCTTTGGCCTCCCCCTCCCGGATGATGGTCTGGGCGCGGTTGTGGGCGTCCAGCTCGATCCCGGCGGCACGCTCCTTCAGAGACTCGTAGGCCTGCGCGGCGGGTGCCATGCGCTCCACGTCGGCCTGGAGCTTATTTAGCTCCTGGGTCACCGCCTGGAGCTTCAGACGGAACTCCTCCCGCTCGCTCTGGGCCTGGCGCAGCTCCTCCTGGGCGCGGGTCAGCTCCTCCCGGGAGCGCTGGGCGTCCTTCCCGGCGGCGGCGGCTTCCTCGCTGGCGAGGGAACCCTGCTCCTCCACCTGGGAGCGCTGGTCCTTCTCCTGGGCCAGTTCCTGGCGGACGCCATCCAGCTTGGCGGCATAGTCCTTGTGGATCGCCTCGATGTAGCGGATCACGTCCTGGCGGTTAAAGCCGAAAAAGGAGCTGTGAAACCGGTATTCTCCCCCGCTCATATCCATTCATCCTCTCTGCTGACAAGGCGGCAAATGAACCCAAAATTACCTCTACATTCTACCATGTTCTTTCCATTCTGACAAGAGGAACTTCCCCGCGCGCCAATTAAATTTCCCCCGTCCCACCTTTCTCATGCAACTTCCCCCCTTCCCATTGACGGCACAGCGCCGGAAGTGGTATAATAAGGGGCCTATGTGAAAAAGTTCCAAACCGGCGGGATCGCCGGTATTTTCCGGAGAAAGGGGGCGTCGGCCCATGTGGGTGGCGGATGGGTGGAAGGACTACCGGCTGCTGGACTGCGGCAGCGGGGAGAAGCTGGAGCGCTGGGGCGACTATACCCTCATTCGCCCCGACCCCCAGGCCATCTGGCGCACGCCCCGGAACCACCCCGGCTGGCGCAGGGCGGACGCCCGGTACGCCCGCTCCTCCTCCGGCGGCGGGCAGTGGGACAAAGCCCGCCTGCCCCAGCGCTGGACCGTCTCCTATCAGGATCTGACCTTCAACGTCAAGCCCATGAACTTCAAGCACACCGGCCTCTTCCCGGAGCAGGCGGTGAACTGGGACTTCCTGCGCCGGCGCATCCAGGGCGCGGGGCGGGAGGTCAATGTACTCAACCTCTTCGCCTACACCGGCGGGGCCACCGTGGCCTGCGCCGCGGCGGGGGCGAAGGTCTGCCACGTGGACGCGGCCAAGGGCATGGTGGCCTGGGCCAAGGAGAACGCCAAGTCCTCCGGGCTGGAGGACGCGCCCATCCGCTACATCGTGGACGACTGCGCCAAGTTCGTAGAGCGGGAGATCCGCCGGGGCCGGCGGTATGACGGCGTCATCATGGACCCCCCCAGCTACGGCCGGGGACCCTCCGGGGAGATCTGGAAGTTGGAGGAAAACCTGTGGCCCTTCGTGGAGTTGGTGACCCAGGTCCTATCCGACCGGCCCTTGTTTTTCCTCATCAACTCCTACACCACCGGCCTTGCCCCCTCGGTGCTGACCTACCTTCTGGAGTCGCTGGTCACCCCCCGCTTCGGCGGCCATACGGTGAGCGACGAGGTGGGGCTGCCGGTGGAGGAGACCGGCCTGGTCCTCCCCTGCGGCGCCACCGGGCGCTGGACAGCGGACTGACACGAGAAAAGAGGTGCGATCCCATGGAGACGCCCATCATCAAAACGGAGGAGCTTCGCTTCTCCTACACAGGCGCCGAGGGGGGAACCCCCCTCGTGCTGGACGGGGTGGATCTGGAGATCGCCCCCGGCTCCTTTGTGGCCGTTCTGGGCCACAACGGCTCGGGGAAATCCACCCTGGCGAAGCACCTGAACGCCATTCTGCTCCCCGCCGGCGGCAAGGTCTATGTGGCCGGGATGGACACCGCGGAGGAGGAAAAGCTCCTGGACATCCGCCGGACGGTGGGGATGGTCTTCCAAAACCCGGACAACCAGATCGTGGCCAACGTGGTGGAGGAGGACGTGGCCTTCGCCCCCGAAAACCTGGGCGTCCCCTCTGAGGGCATCCGAAAGCGGGTGGACGAGGCTTTGAAGGCGGTGGGCATGAGCGAGTACGCCACCCACGCCCCTCACCTCCTCTCCGGCGGGCAGAAGCAGCGGGTGGCCATCGCCGGGGTGATCGCCATGCGCCCCAAGTGCATCGTCATGGACGAACCCACCGCCATGCTGGACCCGGTGGGCCGCCAGGAGGTCATGGAGACGGTGAAGTCCCTGAACCGCTGGTACGGCATGACCGTGGTACTTATCACCCACCACATGGACGAGGCGGCCCAGGCCGGGCGGGTGGTGGTCATGTCCCAGGGGAAGATCATCCTGGACGGCCCGCCCAAGGCGGTGTTCAGCCGGGTGGACGAGCTGGAGGCCGTGGGTCTGGCCGCGCCGGACACGGTGGAACTGTGCCGGCAGCTCAACCGGGAGGGCGGGCTGTCCCTCCCCCTGGACTGCCTGGACGTTGAGACCTGCGCCCAAGCTCTCTATTCCCTGCTCGCCCAGCGCCAACGGGCGTGATCCCGCCGGGGACACGCACCACCCTATGCAAAGGACGTTATCTATGGACCCCATTTTGGAAACGCGACAACTCACCCACGTCTACTCCCCCAACACCCCCTTTGAACACGGGGCGCTGCTGGGGGTGGACTTGGCGGTCTACCCCGGGGAGACCCTGGGCATCATCGGCCGCACCGGGTCGGGCAAATCCACCCTCATCCAGCACCTCAACGGCCTGCTGAAGCCCACCTCCGGCCAGGTGCTGCTCCACGGCTCGGACATCTGGGCCTCCAAAGAGGCCACCCGCGCTGCCCGGTTCCAGGTGGGGCTGGTGTTCCAGTACCCGGAGTATCAGCTCTTTGAGGAGACGGTCTATCAGGATATCGCTTTCGGCCCCAAGAATATGAGTCTGGACAAGGACGAGATCGACCGCCGGGTCCGGGAGGCGGCGGCCTTTGTGGAGCTGCCGGAGGATGTTTTGCAGACCTCCCCCTTTGAACTCTCCGGCGGGCAGAAGCGCCGGGTGGCCATTGCCGGGGTGATCGCCATGGAACCCAGCGTCCTCATTCTGGACGAACCCACCGCCGGGCTGGACCCCGCGGGGGTGGAGCGCATTTTGGCCAACCTCCAGGCGTATCATAACTCCAAAAACGCCACCATCATCATCGTCTCCCACTCCATGGAGGAGATGGCCCGGACGGTGGATCGCCTGGTGGTCATCCACAACGGCGCCATCCCCCTCCAGGGCGCTCCCGGAGAGGTGTTTGCCCACGAGTCTGAACTGGAGAACATGGGCCTGGGCATCCCCCAGATCACCCGCGTTTTCCACCGCCTCCGGGCCATGGGCGCGGAGGTGGACCCCTCGGTCTACACCGTGGAGCAGGCCCGGCGGGCCATTCTGGCCGCCCTGGGAAAGGGGGCGGAGTGAATGGCCATCAAGGATATCACCCTGGGGCAGTATTTCCCCGGAAATACCGCCATCCACCGCCTGGACCCCCGGACGAAGCTGCTGTTCACCGTCCTCTACATGATCGCCCTGTTTTTGGCAAACGGCGTTGTCTCCTACGCCGTCCTGGTGGCGGTGCTGGCGCTGTGCGTGGCCATCTCCAAGATCAGCCCCTCCGTGCTGCTGCGGAGTATGCGGGCGGTGCTTATCATCATCCTCATCACCGGCATTCTGAACCTCTTCTATACCCCCGCCGGGCCGGGGGAGACGCCCCTGGTCGCCTTTTGGATCTTCCGTATCTACCCCGCCGGCGTCCGGGCGGCCGCCTTTATGATCCTGCGCATCGCCCTGCTCATCTCCTGCACCTTCCTGCTCACCTACACCACCTCCCCCATCCTCATCACCGACGCCCTGGAGTCCCTGCTGGGGCCGCTGAAGAAGATCAAGGTGCCGGTACACGAGCTTGCCATGATGATGTCCATCGCCCTGCGGTTCATCCCCACCCTCGTGGAGGAGACGGACAAGATCATGTCCGCCCAGAAGGCGCGGGGCGCCAACTTTGACACCGGCAACCTCCTCCAGCGGGCAAAGGCCCTGGTCCCCCTGCTGGTGCCCCTGTTCATCTCCGCCTTCCGCCGGGCGGACGAGCTGGCCGTGGCTATGGAGTGCCGGTGCTACCACGGCGGCGAGGGGCGCACCAAACTGCGCCAACTGCGCTTTGCCCGTTCGGACTACCTGGTTTTGCTTCTGGGCCTTGTCCTGTGCGTGGGCATTTTCCTGCTGGGCCGGATGGGGGTGTAGCCATGGAGGAGAGAAATATCGCCCTGAGCCTGATGTACGTGGGCACGGCCTACCACGGCTGGCAGACCCAGAAAAACGGCGTGACCGTGGAGTCCACCCTGGAAAAGGCGCTGGAGTGGGTGGTGGGTCACCCGGTCAAGTGCGTTGGCGCCGGACGAACCGACGCCGGCGTCCACGCCCTGACCTATGTCGCCAACTTCCGCACCACCTCCTCCATCCCCTGCCAGCGGCTGCCCCTGGCGGTGAACACCCGTCTGCCGGAGGACATCGTGGTCATCCGCGCCACCCAGGTGCCCCCGGACTTCAACGCCATCGGCTCCTGCCTCAAGAAGGAGTACACCTACCGCATCTACAACTCCCGCATCCGCAACGCCTTTCTGGTGGATCGGGTGTGGTTCTACCCCAAGCGGCTGGATGAGACGCTCATGCAGCGCTGCGCCGACCAGATGGTGGGCACCCACGACTTCGCCGCCCTGCGCAGCGTGGGCACCGAGACCAAAACCACTGTGCGGACGGTCCACTACTTCGATATCGCCCGGGACGGCGACCTTATCGAGTGCAAGGTCTGCGCCGACGGATTTCTCTACAATATGGTCCGGGCCATGGTGGGCACCTGCGTCTACGCCTCCGAGGGCAAGCTGGCGCCGGAGGACCTGCCCCGCATCATGGAGCGCCGGGACCGCACCGCCGCCGGCCCCACCGCCCCGCCGGGGGGATTGTTCCTGTCCAAACTCTGGTATAAAGAGGATGTGCTATGATCAGAGAAGTGAAAAAGGAGACGCCGCCTCCCAAAAAACGGCCCAGCCGCCTCGTGCGGTTTCTGGCATTTCTCCTCACGCTGGCCTTGATCGCGGGGGCTGTGCTGCTGGTGGTCAACCGGGACAAACTGAATTTTGACGCCCTGAAGCGGTGGTTCACCTACCGCTCCCTGTCCAGCGACGACGTGGGCGGCGGCGAACCCTTCTCCTATCAGGGCGGCGGGTCGCTGACCCTGCGCGCCTGCGGCGGCGACCTGCTGGCCGTGTCCCAGACCGGCGCGCGGCTGTACAGCCCCGGCGGGGTGGCCTATGTGGAGGACACCTTCAGCATGGACGACCCCGTCTGTCAAGTGAGCGGTAAGGCCGCCGTGGTCTACGACGTGGGCGGCTCCGCCCTGCGGGTGTACAAAGACCGCGCCCAGGTCTTCGACCTGGACAACAGCGAGGCCACCATCCTCAGCGCCCGGCTCAACGACGACGGGTATCTGGCGGTGGTCACCCGCTCCAGCGGCTACAAGGGCGCCGTCTCCGTCTACGACGGCGACTACAAGCTCTACATGACCCTTCAGCTCTCCTCGGCCTACGTGCTGGACGCGGTGGTCGCCCCGGACGACCGCTCCCTGCTGGTGGTCACCGCCGGGCAGGAAAACCGCTTCTTCCACAGCACCCTGGCCCAGTACGTCTTTGCCGACCTGGACCCCGCCGCCCCCGTGGCCAAGAACACCTGGTCCCTGGACGACAACCTCCCCCTGGACCTCGTCTGGGACGGGCGCGGGGTGCGGGTGGTGAGCCAGTACGCCGCCCTGGCCGCCAACAGCGCGTGGAGCCAGACCGGGAGTTTTAGCTGGTCGGACCGCTACCTGAAGCAGTTCTCCCTCCTGGCGGACGACTGCTTTGTGGTGCTCACCAGCCCCTACCGCTCCGGCAGCCAGACCACTCTGGAGGTGATCGGCCGCACCGGGGAGGTCTCCGCGTCCCTGGAGCTGAACCGGCCTGTCTCCGCCGTCAGCGCCGCGGGGAAGTATATCGGGGTGCTCACCAGCCAGGAGCTGAACATCTACACACGGGACTTGAAGCTCTACGCCACCGTGGAGAACGACCAGGACGCCACCAACCTCGTGATGCTGTCCGACGGCTCGGCCTATCTGGCCACACGGGACGCCGCGTGGCTGTGCCTGCCCGGCTGAAAAGGAGGAACGGGACATGACCTTTCTCATCTTTGACGGCGTCATCCTGGCGGTGCTGCTGCTGTTCGCCGGCCTGGGCTGGCACCGGGGGCTGCTGCTCTCGCTGTGCGGGCTGGCGGTGGCGGTGGCGTCCCTGCTGGGCGCCGGATTTTTGGCCGACACGCTGGACGGGCCAGTGGCCGACGCCATCGTTCCGCGGCTGGCCCAGACCATTGAGACCCGTCTGACCGCCAAGGGCGGCGAGACCTCCGACAACGCGGTGGGGCTTCTCCGGGAGGAGGACGGGGTCTTTCCCTGGGCCGCCGACGCGGTGGAGAAAGCCCTGGAGGAACAGGAGATCCTCCCCAACATCTCGGACATCTCCAACGCCGCCGCGCAGTTTTTGGCCCAGCGCATGGCCAACATGGTCCTCTTCGCCCTGGCCTTTGTGCTGCTCTACGTTCTGCTCACCCTGGCGCTCCACGCGCTGGATCTCGTGGCCAAACTGCCGGGGCTGAAGTTCTGCAACCACTTGGGCGGCGGCGTCATCGGCCTTCTGAAGGGCGCGATCGTGGTGTTCGTGGCGGTGGCCGCCCTCATGTCCTCCACCTTCCGGCCGGACGCGGAGGTGTTGTCCAGCTCCTACCTCCTGCGCTTTTTCACCGCCTGCAACCCCATCCTGGCACTTCTGGCCGGATAAGGTGCCAGACATTGGCTCGGCGGGTTTAACACTGTGTTCACAAATCTGTGCTATACTCCCGACTGGTACATAAGATCCGCCCGTGATGGGCGGCTGTGAAGGAGAAACGCTATGCAGCCTACTCTGTGCTCCCGCTGCCACAAGAACCCGGCGGTGGTATTTATCACAAAAATCGAAAACGGCGAGACCAAGAACGAGGGTCTGTGCCTCAAGTGCGCCAAGGAGCTTCACATCGGCCCGGTGGAGGACATGATGAAGAAGATGGGCATCACCGAGGAGGACCTGGACGGGATCACCTCTGAGATGCTCTCCGCCTTTGGCGGCGCCGAGGGCTTGGAGGGTCTTGCCGTCCCCGAGGAGGACGACGAGGACGACGAGGAGACCGGCCGTACCGCCACCTTCCCCTTCCTCAACAAGCTCTTCGGCGGGGCGGATCGGGACGGCGGCTCCAAGCCGGACCGCGAGCCGGAAGGCCCTGCCCACTCCCCCGCCTCCAACAACCGCGCCAACGGGGAGCGGCCTGTGAAGCGGAAGTTTCTGGAGAACTACTGCATCTCCCTGAGCCAGAAGGCCGCCGACGGCAAGCTGGATCGGATCGTGGGCCGGGAGAGCGAGCTGGATCGCACCATCCAGATCCTCAACCGCCGCCAGAAGAACAACCCCTGCCTCATCGGCGAACCCGGCGTGGGCAAGACCGCCATCGCCGAGGGCTTGGCTATGCGCATTCACAACGGCGACGTGCCCTTCAAGCTCCGGGATAAGGAGGTCTACCTGCTGGATCTCACCGCCCTGGTGGCGGGCACCCAGTTCCGGGGGCAGTTTGAGAGCCGGATGAAGGGTCTCATCGAGGAGATCCGCAAGCTGGGCAACATCATCCTGGTCATCGACGAGGTGCACAATATCGTCGGCGCCGGGGACGCGGAGGGATCCATGAACGCCGCCAACATCCTCAAGCCCGCCCTCTCCCGCGGGGAGATCCAGGTCATCGGCGCCACCACCCTCACCGAGTACCGCAAGTACATCGAGAAGGACTCCGCCCTGGAGCGGCGCTTCCAGCCGGTGATGGTGGAGGAGCCGTCGGTGGAGGACACGGTGGAGATCATCAAGGGCATCGCCCCCTACTATGAGTCCTACCACAAGGTCTCCATCTCCCCGGAGATCGCCCGGCTGGCGGTGACCATGTCCGAGCGGTACATCACCGACCGCTTCCTTCCCGACAAGGCCATCGACCTCATCGACGAGGCCTGCTCCGACGTGAACCTCCACAACAAGGCCCTGGCCCGTACCATGGAGATCGACAAGGAGCTGGCCGACATCGCCAAGGAGCGGGAGGTCATTCTGGCCTCCGCCAACAAGGTCCACACCCCCGTGGCCGGCGCCGCCGTCGAGGCCGGCAGCGCCGCGGTGATCACCGCCGAACCCACCGCCGACGAGATGGACCAGCGGGCCTATCAGCGCATGGCGGAACTGCGCTCCAGCGAGGTTCGGCTCAACGAGGAGAAGGCCAAGCTCGCCCCCTCCCTAGTGCCGCCCCTCACCGCCGAGCACCTGGCCCATGTCATCGAGCTGTGGACCAAGATCCCCGCCAGCCAGATCCAGGAGCAGGAGTACCAGCGCCTGGCCCAGCTGGAGGACCGGCTGAAGGCCCACATCATCGGCCAGGACGAGGCGGTGAAGGCCGTGTCCGCCGCCATCCGCCGGGGTCGGGTGGGCATCTCCCCCAAGCGCAAGCCCGTGTCCTTCATCTTCGTCGGCTCCACCGGCGTGGGCAAGACGGAACTGGTCAAGCGCCTGGCCGAAGATCTGTTCAACACCCCGGACAGCCTCATTCGCCTGGATATGTCCGAGTTCATGGAAAAGCACACCGTCTCCCGCATCGTGGGGTCTCCCCCGGGCTATGTGGGCTACGACGACGCCGGGCAGCTCACCGAGAAGGTGCGCCGCAAGCCCTACTGCGTCATTCTCTTCGACGAGATCGAAAAGGCCCACCCCGACGTGATGAATATCCTGCTCCAGATCCTGGACGACGGGCGCATCACCGACGCCCACGGCAAGGTGGTCAACTTTGAAAACACCGTCATCGTCATGACCACCAACGCCGGCAGCTCCAACAAGGCCTCCGGCTCGGTGGGCTTCGGCCGCACCGCCAACCAGCAGGGCAGGGAGCGCGCCATGAAGGCCCTGGAGGATTTCCTCCGGCCGGAGTTCATCAACCGGGTGGACGAGATCGTCTACTTCAACCAGCTCACAAAGGAAAACTTCAAGGGCATCTGCAACCTCATGCTGGACGAGCTGCGGGAGGTCATGGCCAACAAGGGCATCACCTTCACCTGCGGCGACGACGTGACCGAGTACCTGGTGAACAAGTCCTACTCCACCCTCTACGGCGCGCGGAACCTCCGCCGCCTCATCCAGAAGGAGCTGGAGGACCCCATCGCCACCCGCCTCATCGACGGCTACTCCAGCCCCATCTCCTCCATCACCGCCACCGCCGATGAGTCCGGCATCACCGTGGTGGGCGTCTGACAGACAAGGGGATAAAAAAAGCACCTCACCGCCTGGTGAGGTGCTTTTTGCAGTTCCAGTTATTTTCCCGGCGCGGGGCTGTCAAAATTCATCCGGCGCTTGCGGTCGGAGGAGTACTGGAGCTTGGCGGCCAGGGCGTCCCGATCCCCGGAGGCGATAGCCTCCCGGTAGGCGCGCAAATTGTCCTCCAGGGTCTGGATGACCTTGCACAGCGCCGGGGCATTCAGAGAGAAGAGCTGCGTCCATAGGGGCACGTCCAGGGCGGCCACGCGGGTGCAGTCCCGGAAGGAGCCGCCCTCAAACCCCTGGCAGTCGAAGAGGTCGGGGTCGTCGCACACCGCGACGGCCATGATGTGCATGACCTGGCTGGTGTAGGCGATGATGGCGTCGTGCTGCTGGGGCGTGGTGCGGACGACGTCCCGGAAGCCCATGTACCGGGCCATCCGCTCCAGGAGCGCCACGTGGGCGGGGTCGTTGGTGTCGTCGGGGGTGAGGATACAGTGGGCGTTGCGGAAGAGGTCGCGGTCGGCATTGGCAACGCCGGAGACCTCCTTGCCCGCCATGGGGTGGCAGCCGATGAAGTCCACCGTGTCGGGCAGGCTCTCCTTCGCGCCCTGGACGATGGCGGTCTTGACGCCGCACACGTCGGTGACCAGGCTGCCGGGCTTGAAGTCGTCTCTATGGGTCTGGAAAAAGTCCAGGATCGCCTCCGGCGGGAGGCAGAGCCACACCACGTCCGCCTCCCGGACCGCCTGGGCGGCGTCCAGGGTCACCTGGTCGCAGACGCCGTGGGCCAGGGCAAAGTCGTAGGTCTTCTGGGAGCGCACCGCCCCCAGAACGCGGTAGTCCTCAAAGCCCTTCAGGGCCATGGCCACCGAGCCTCCGATCAGACCCAGGCCCACCACGGCCACGGTCTTGCCGCCCATCTCCCCTACCCTCTCAGAGACAGCGATCCACGCACTTGGCGACGCTGTCCAGCTTGGGCATCAGGGCCTCGAACTGCTGGGGGGTGATGGACTGCGCCCCGTCGCACAGGGCGTGCTCCGGGTCGTTGTGTACCTCGATGATGAGACCGTCCGCCCCGGCGGCGATGGCGGCCATGGCCATGCGCTCCACCATCCACGCCTTGCCGCAGGCGTGGGAGGGGTCAACGATGACGGGCAGGTGGGAGAGCTTCTTCACCGCCAGCACCGCGGACAGATCCAGGGTGTTGCGGGTGTAGGTCTCAAAGGTGCGGATGCCGCGCTCGCAGAGGATGACGTTCAGGTTGCCCTCGGCCATGATATACTCCGCGCTCATCAGCCACTCCTCGATGGTGGAGGACAGACCCCGCTTCAGCAGGATCGGCTTCTTGCACCGGCCAACCTTCTTCAGAAGGTCGAAGTTCTGCATATTCCGGGCGCCGATCTGGATCACGTCCACGCACTCCTCAAAGAAGGGCAGCTGGTCGGAACTCATCAGCTCGGTGACGATGGGCATGTTGGTCTTCTCCCGGGCCTCCATGAGCAGGCGGACGCCCTCCACCCCCATACCCTGGAAGGAATAGGGGGAGGTGCGGGGTTTGTACGCGCCGCCCCGCATGGCCAGCGCGCCGCTCTTCTGCACGCTCTGGGCGATGCCCACCATCTGCTCCTCGCTCTCCACGGAGCAAGGGCCGGCGATGACCGTCAGGCGCTTTCCGCCCACGCTCACCCCCCGGCCGATGTCAATCACCGAGTCGTCGGGGTGGTACTTGCGGTTGGCCATCTTGAAGGGTTCGGACACCCGCATGACCCGATCTACGCCGGGGAGTTGGCCCAGAAGCTCCTCATCCAGGCCGGCGGCGTTGCCCTCCGCGCCCAGGATGGTGGTCTCGCTGCCCTTGGAGATCATGACCTTGACCCCGCCGGCTTCCATGGCGGCAACGGCGGCGTGAAGCTGTTCTTGTGTGTGGTCAGGTTTGAGAATGACGACCATAATAATTCACTTCCTTTGTTCGTACACTTTAGCACTTTTAGCTGTTAAAGTCAAGCCCTATTTCCAAGGAAAGGAGGGTCCGGTCTCCCGAACCCTCCCCTGTACGTTTTCTCACCGTTTGCGGACCATGCGCTCCATGATGGACAAAAACCGCTCCACCTCGATGGCGGAGTTGTAGGCGGAGAAGCTGACCCGGACGGTGCCGGTGTCCAGCGTCCCCGCCGTCCGGTGCGCCAGAGGGGCACAGTGAAGCCCGGCGCGGACGGCCACGCCCCGCTCCCCCAGCCAGGCGGCCACCGCCTCGCAGTCCATGCCGTGGACCCGGAAGGAGAGGGCGCTCCCCTGCTCCGGCCCCAGGCCGCCGCCGAAGACCTCCAGGCCGGGCAGTTGGGTCAAACCGTCCCGCGTCAGGGCCACCAGCCGCCGCTCGTGGGCCAGAATGTTCTCCGGCCCGCGTTCCGCCACGAAGCGCACCCCCTCCAGCAGCCCGGCGACGCCGGGGATGTTGTGGGTGCCCGCCTCCAGGCGGTCGGGCAGGAAGTCGGGCATCTCCTGGCGCAGGGAGGCGCTGCCCGTCCCGCCGAAGAGGACGGGGCGGACGGCGGCCTCCTTCCCGCACAGCAGGAGACCGGTGCCCTGGGGGCCATAGAGGCCCTTGTGCCCCGGCAGGGCCACGAAGGCGGCGCCCCACCCCTCCAGGTCCACCGGCAGCGCCCCGGCGCTCTGGGAGGCGTCCACGATCAGCGGCACCCCCCGCTGCCGGCACAGCCCGGCGATGGCCTGGATAGGCAGAACCATGCCGAAGACGTTGGAGCACTGGGTACAGACCACGCACTTGACCTCCGCCGTCACCAGGCGGTCAAAGGCGTCCAGGGCGGCGTCGGCGTCAAAGAGCGGCCCGGCGGCCACCCGCACCTCCGCCCCCAGGGCGTACAGCGGACGGGTCACGGCGTTGTGCTCCCAGCCGGAGATCACCACCGGGTCCCCGGGGGACACCAGGGCGGCGATGGCCAGGTTCAGGGCGTGGGTGGCGTTGCAGGTGAAGACCACCCGCTCCGGGTCGCCCACACCCAACAGCTCGGCCACCGCCTGGCGGCAGGCGAAGGCGGTCTCGGCGGCGAGAGCGGCGGGCTGGTGGCTCCCCCGGCCGGGACTTGCGCAGGCGCGTACCGCCCAGGCGGCGGCGCGCGCCACAGCCTGGGGCTTTTGCAGCGTGGTGGCGGCGCTGTCCAGATAGATCACGCCGTCACCTCCCGGTAGGTCCCGCTCGGCTCCAGGGCATAGATCCGCAGGGGGGCGATCCCCACCCGGCTCAGTACCCGCAGTGCGTCCGAGCGCTTGCGCTGGGAGACCTTCACCGCGTAGCCGCACCCCTCCCCGGAGATCGCGCGGGGAATTCGGGTCACATAGGCGGAAATGCCCGCCCGACCCAGGGCGGAGGCGGTGCGCTGGGCATAGGTGAGGGAACGACAGATCAGGAAATCATAGACCATAGCACTCACTCCCCTGGCCCATCCTATGCCGCCGCGCCCGGCCTGCCACCAGGGGCCATGGGGCGAAACTCCCAAAGAAGGCCTCTCCCAGGGCCTCCGCACCATGAAAAACCACCAAATTCCCCGGTACACCTTGAAAATTTCGCCACAATTCGGTATCATATAGGGTGCATTCATTTTTTATGTGTATAAGGAGGCGTCCAATGGCTGGAAAAGTTGCTGTCGTCCTGGGTTCGGACTCCGATCTCCCCGCGATGGAGCCCTGTCTGCGCGCCCTGAAGCGCTTCGGCATCCCCTATGAGGCGCGGGTCATCTCCGCCCACCGCACCCCCGCCCAGGCGGAGGCCTTCGCCTCCGCGGCGGCGGACAACGGCTTCGGCGTCATCATCGCCGCCGCCGGGAAGGCCGCCCACCTGGCCGGGGTCCTGGCCGCCTACACCACCCTCCCCGTCATCGGCGTGCCCATGAAGACCTCCATGATGGGCGGGCTGGACTCCCTGCTGTCCATGGTGCAGATGCCCTCCGGCATCCCGGTGGCCTGCGTGGCGGTGGACGGGGGCGGCAACGCCGCCATCCTGGCCGCCCAGATCCTGGCCCTGGGAGACCCGGCCCTGACGGAGAAGCTGCGGGAACACAAGGCGGATATGGAACGCGCTGTGATGGAAAAGGATAAAACTTTACAGGAGGAGCAGGCAAAATGAAGAAACTGGAACAGCTCTACGAGGGAAAGGCTAAGAAGGTCTTCGCCACCGACGACCCCGACCTGGTCATCGTCTCCTACAAGGACGACGCCACCGCCTTTGACGGCGCCAAGCGCGGCACCATCACCGGCAAGGGCGCCATCAACAACCAGATGAGCAACTTCCTCATGCAAAAGCTGGCCAAGGCCGGCGTGCCCACCCACTTTGTCGAGGAGCTGAGCGACCGGGAGACCGTGGTGCGCAAGGTCGCCATCGTCCCGCTGGAAGTCATCATCCGCAACGTGTCCGCCGGATCCTTCGCCAAGCGCTACGGCGTGGAGGAGGGCATCGTGTTCGACGCGCCCACCATTGAGTTCTCCTACAAGAACGACGACCTCCACGACCCCCTCATCAACGACTACCATGCCGTGGCCCTGAAGCTGGCCACCTGGGACGAGATCGACACCATCAAGAAGTACGCCTTCCAGGTCAACGACTTCCTCAAGGGCGAGCTGGCCGCCTGCGGCGTCACCCTGGTGGACTTCAAGCTGGAGTTCGGCAAGCTCTCCGACGGCACCATCGTCCTGGCCGACGAGATCTCCCCGGACACCTGCCGCTTCTGGGACGCCAAAACCGGCGAGAAGCTGGACAAGGACCGTTTCCGCCGCGACCTGGGCAACGTGGAGGGGGCTTATCAGGAGATGAGCCGCCGCCTCATGGGGAAATAAGATGGGCGGATTTTTCGGCGCGGTCGCCAAGCGCGACGTAGTGCTGGACGTTTTCTTCGGCACCGACTACCACTCCCATCTGGGCACCCGCCGGGGCGGCATGGTCTTTTACTCCCCCCAGGGCGGGTTCCAGCGCCAGATCCACAACATCGAGGGCACCCCGTTTCGCACCAAGTTTGAACGGGACCTCCACGACTTCTCCGGCACCGCCGGGATCGGCTGCATCAGCGACAGCGACCCCCAGCCCCTGCTCATCCGCTCCCACCTGGGCATCTACGCCATCAGCACCGTGGGGCGCATCAACAACGCCGAGGAGCTGGTCTCCCGCCACTTCGACAAGCCCGGTCACCAGTTTATGGCCATGAGTTCCGGGAAGGTGAACGAGTCGGAACTGGTGGCCGCCCTCATCAACCAGAAGGGCGACCTTGTGGAGGGCATCCGCTACGCCCAGGAGGAGATCGACGGGTCCATCACCATCCTCATCCTCACCGAAACAGGCATCATCGCCGCCCGTGACAAGTTTGGGCGGCTGCCCATCCTGATCGGAAGATCAGAAGACGGCTGCTGCGCCTCCTTTGAGTCCTTCGCCTACCACAAGCTGGGCTACGAGGACGCCTACGAGCTGGGTCCCCAGGAGATCGTCCGCCTCACCGCGGACGGGTACGAGACCCTCTCCCCCGCCGGGAAGGATCTGAAGATCTGCGCCTTTCTGTGGACCTACTACGGCTACCCCAACTCCCGGTACGAGGGGGTGAACGTGGAGGTCATGCGCTGCCACAACGGCGAGGTCATGGCCAGGGACGAGGCCGCCCGCGGCGGCATCCCCGAGGTGGACTACGTGGCCGGGATCCCCGACTCCGGCGTCCCCCACGCCATCGGCTACGCCAACCAGGCCCACATGACCTTTGCCCGGCCCTTTGTGAAGTACACCCCCACCTGGCCGCGCTCCTTCATGCCCGCCAACCAGGAGATGCGCAACCAGGTGGCCAAGATGAAGCAGATCCCCGTCCCGGAACTCATCGAGGGCAAGCGCCTGCTCTTTGTGGACGACTCCATCGTCCGGGGCACCCAACTGCGGGAGACGGTGGAGTTCCTCTACGACTCCGGCGCCAAAGAGGTCCATATGCGCTCGGCCTGCCCGCCCATCATGTACGGGTGCAAGTACCTGAACTTCTCCCGCAGCAACTCGGACATGGACCTGCTCGCCCGCTCCACCATCCAGAAGCTGGAGGGCGACGAGGGGCAGGAGCATCTGGAGGAGTACGCCGACGCCACCACGGAGCGCGGCCAGTGTATGCTCAAGACCATCTGCGAGACCCTGGGCTTCGCCTCCCTGGGCTACCAGTCGTTGGACGGTCTGCTGGAGGCCATCGGCGTGGACCCGGACAAGGTCTGCACCTACTGCTGGAACGGGAAGGAATGATCCCATGAGCCAAGAGGAACTCCACGAGGAGTGCGGCGTCTTCGGCATTTGGACGCCGCCCGGTTCTAAACTCGACCCGGCCCACGAGACCTACGCCGCCCTGTTTGCCCTCCAGCACCGGGGCCAGGAGGCCTGCGGCATCGCCGTCAACCACAAGGGCGTGATCCGCTGCCACCGGGACGTTGGACTGGTGGGGGAGGTGTTCAGCCAACAGCGGCTGGACGCCATGCCGGGGAATATGGCCATCGGCCATGTGCGCTACTCCACCACCGGCGAACCCCGCCCGGAGAACGCCCAACCCCTTGCCATCTCCCATGTGAAGGGCAACCTGGCCCTGGCCCACAACGGCAACCTGGTCAACGCCGGGGCGCTGCGCCGGGCGCTGGAGCTGAAGGGCGGCATCTTCCGCTCCTCCTCGGATACAGAGGTATTGGTCTACACCCTGGTCCAGGAGCGGCTGAAGGCCGGGTCCATCGAGGAGGCGGTGGCCAACACCATGGGCGTGATCCAGGGGGCGTACTCCCTGTGCGTCATGTCCGCCCAGAAGCTCATCGCCGCCCGTGACCCCCGTGGGATGCGGCCGCTGTGCATGGGGCGCATCGGAGACGCGGTGGTCTTCGCCTCCGAGTCCTGCGCTCTGGACGCGCTGGGCGCCGAGTTTGTCCGGGACGTGGACCCAGGCGAGGTGGTGGTGGTCAGCCCTGACGGGCAGATCCGCTCCCTCCGGGCCAAGGCCCAGGCGGAGAGCGCCGTCTGCGTCTTTGAGTACATCTACTTTGCCCGCCCCGACTCGGTCATCGACGGCGCGTCGGTGGAACTTGCCCGCCAGGAGGCGGGAAAGTACCTCGCCCTGGAACACCCCGTAGGGGCGGACATGGTCATGGGCGTGCCGGATTCCGGCATCCCCGCCGCCATCGGCTACGCCAAGTGTTCCGGCATCCCCTACGGCGTGGGGCTTATCAAAAACCGCTACATTGGCCGCACCTTCATCCAGCCCAGCCAGGACCAGCGGGAGCGCTCGGTGCGCCTCAAGCTGAACGCCCTGCGGGAGGCGGTCCGGGACAAGCGGGTCATCCTGGTGGACGACTCCATCGTCCGGGGCACCACCTGCGCCCGGCTCATCCAGCTGGTACGGGACGCCGGGGCCAAGGAGGTCCACCTCCGCATCTCCGCGCCCCCCTTCCGCTACCCCTGCTTCTTCGGGGTGGACATCCCCGCCAGCCGGGAGCTTCTGGCCTACGGCCGCACGGTGGAGGAGATGCGCCAGATCATCGGCGCGGACACCCTGGGCTTCCTCTCCCTGGACGCGGTAGACAAGATCGCCCGGGGCTGCCGCCTTCACTTCTGCGACGCCTGCTTCTCCGGGAACTACCCCATGGAAGTGCCCGATCAGGCGGAAAAAAATATCTTTGAAAGTGAGATCGACACATGAGCGAAAGTCATTCCGCGTCCTACGCCGCCGCCGGGGTGGACATTCAGGCGGGCTATGAGGGCGTCAAGCTGATGAAAAAGCACGTGGAGCGCACCTTCATCCCCGGTGTGGTCTCCGACCTGGGCGGCTTTGGCGGCCTGTTCGCCCCCGACATCTCCGGTATGTCCGAGCCGGTGCTGGTCTCCGGCACCGACGGGGTGGGCACCAAACAGCGCGTCGCCCAGCTCATGGACAAGCACGACACCGTGGGTATCGACTGCGTGGCCATGTGCGTCAACGACATTATCTGCTGCGGGGCAAAGCCCCTCTTCTTCCTGGACTACATCGCCATCGGCAAGAACATCCCGGAAAAGGTGGCCCAGCTGGTCTCCGGCGTGGCCGAGGGCTGTGTACAGGCCGGGTGCGCCCTCATCGGCGGGGAGACCGCCGAGCACCCCGGCACCATGGCCCCGGACGACTACGACCTGGCGGGCTTCTCCGTGGGCATCGTGGACAGGGCCAAGGTCATCGACCAGGGCCGGATGGCCCCTGGGGACGTGGTTTTGGCCCTCCCCTCCACCGGCGTACACTCCAACGGCTTCTCCCTGGTGCGCAAGGTCTTTGACGTGGAGCGGACCGACCTGGGCAAGCGCTACGACGAGCTGGACGGGAGCTTGGGCGAAGTTCTGCTCCGCCCCACCGCCATCTACGTCAAGCCCGTGCTGGCCGCCCTGGCCGCCGCCGACGTGAAGGGCGTGAGCCACATCACCGGCGGTGGGTTCTACGAGAACATCCCCCGCTGCATCCCAGACGGGCTGTGCGCCAGGCTGGAAAAGGCCGCCGTCCGCACCCTGCCCATCTTCGGCCTCATCCAGCGGATGGGGAACATCCCGGAGCGGGATATGTTCAACACCTTCAACATGGGCGTGGGCATGACCCTGGTGGTCTCCCCGGACACCGCCGACCGTGCCCTGGCCGCCCTGGGGGAGAACGGCGTGAATGCCTACGTCCTGGGGGAGATCGTCTGGGGGAAGGAGAAGGTGGCGCTATGCTGAAGCGGATCGTCGTCCTGGTCTCCGGCGGCGGCACCAACCTCCAGGCCCTGCTGGACGCGCAAAAACGCGGCGAACTCACCGGCGGTGAGATCGTCGCCGTGATCTCCTCCAAGGAGGGGGCTTACGCCCTGGAGCGAGCCGCCCAGGCGGGGGTGCCCGGCGAGGTGGTCCCCCGGCGGGACTACCCCGACCACCGCGCCTACTCCCTGACCCTGCTGGAGCGGTGCCGGGCGTGGAAGGCGGATCTCATTATTTTGGCGGGGTTCATGCATATCCTCACCGAGGAATTTGTGAACGCCTTTGAAAACGCCATTTTGAACGTCCACCCCGCCCTCATCCCCTCCTTCTGCGGGGAGGGATTCTACGGCCTGCGGGTCCATGAGCGGGCGCTGGAATACGGCGTCAAGGTCACCGGCGCCACCGTCCACTTTGTCACCGCCGAGCCGGACGGAGGCCCCATCATCGCCCAAAAGGCCGTGGCCATTCGGGAGGACGACACCCCCCAGACCCTCCAGCGGCGGGTGATGGAGGAGGCCGAGTGGAAGCTCCTGCCCCAGGCGGCGGCCCTGTTCTGCCAGGGCCGGCTGCGGGTGGAGGGCCGTCAGGTACATATTCTAGAGGAGGAATGATCATGAGCTGTCAGGACTTTACCGCCCTTCTCGCGGGCAATCCCTACCCCGGCCGGGGCATCCTCATCGGCCGCACGGCGGACAACGCCAAGGCGGTGATCACCTATTTCATCATGGGCCGGAGCGTCAACAGCCGCAACCGGGTCTTTGAGGCCACCGAGGACGGCATCCGCACCAAGGCCTTTGACGAGAGCAAGATGACCGACCCCTCCCTCATCATCTACCACCCCGTCCGGGTGGTGGGGCCGGTGACCATCGTCACCAACGGCGACCAGACCGACACCATCCGGGACGCCATGGAGGCCGGCCACTGCTACCGCCACGCCCTGAAGACCCGCACCTTTGAGCCGGACGGCCCCAACTTCACCCCCCGCATCTCCGGCGTGCTCCTGGGCAACGGCTCCTACGCCCTGTCCATCCTCAAGACCATGGACGGCGACGGCGACACCTGCCAGCGCTTTTTCTTCGACTACGACGCCCCCAAGGCGGGGGTGGGCCACTTTATCTCCACCTACCAAACTGACGGCGACCCCCTGCCCTCTTTCCAGGGCGAGCCGGTGGCCGTGGCGGTGGATGAGACAGACCCCAAGGCCTGGGCGCAAAAGGTCTGGGCCGCCCTCAACGGCGACAACAAGGTCTCCCTCTTTGTCCGCTTTGTGGATCTGAACACCAAGGAGACCGAGGACGTGATTTTCAATCGGCTGGAGGAAGGAGAGGCAAAATGAAGGAATTGGAACTGAAATACGGCTGCAACCCCAACCAGAAACCCTCCCGGATCTTTATGCGGGATGGCTCCGACCTGCCCATCACCGTGCTCAACGGCAAACCGGGCTACATCAATCTGCTGGACGCTTTCAACTCCTGGCAGCTGGTCAAGGAGCTGAAGGAGGCCACCGGTCTGCCCTCCGCCGCCTCCTTCAAGCACGTCTCCCCCGCCGGGGCCGCCGTGGGTCTGCCCCTGAGCGAGACGGACAGGAAAATCTACTTCGTGGAGGAAGACGCCGCCCTCTCCCCCATCGCCTGCGCCTACATCCGCGCCCGGGGGGCTGACCGCCTCTGCTCCTACGGCGACTGGGCCGCCCTCAGCGACACCTGCGACGCCGCCACCGCCGCCTATCTGAAGGCGGAAGTCTCCGACGGCATCATCGCCCCCGGCTACACCCCGGAGGCCCTGGAGATCCTGAAGACCAAGAAAAAGGGCAACTACAACGTGGTGCAGATCGACCCCGCCTACCACTGCGCCCCGGAGGAGTACAAGGACGTGTTCGGCGTCACCTTCCAGCAGGGGCACAACGACTTTAAGATCGGCCCCGACCTGCTCTCCAACATCGTCACCGCCAACAAGACCCTGCCCCCCGAGGCGGTCACCGACATGATCGTGGCCCTGATCACCCTGAAGTACACCCAGTCCAACTCCGTGTGCTATGTGAAAAACGGCCAGGCCATCGGCGTGGGCGCCGGGCAGCAGAGCCGCATCCACTGCACCCGCCTGGCGGGCACTAAGGCGGACAACTGGTGGCTCCGCCAGCACCCCAAGGCTTTGGCCCTGCCCTTCAAGGCGGACATCCGCCGCCCCGACCGGGACAACGCCATCGACGTCTACCTCTCCGACGAGTATGAGGACGTACTGGCCGACGGCCAATGGCAGCTCTATTTCACCGAAAAGCCCGCTCCCCTGCTCCCGGCGGAGAAAAAGGAGTGGATCGCCACCCAGAGCGGCGTGACCCTGGGCAGCGACGCGTTCTTCCCCTTTGGGGACAACGTGGAGCGGGCCAGGAAGTCCGGCGTCGCCTACATCGCCGAACCCGGCGGCTCCATCCGGGACGACCACGTCATCGCCACCGCCGACAAATACGGCATGGTCATGGCCTTCACCGGCATGCGCCTGTTCCACCATTGATGCTTTGAGGGAGGTATCCCAGATGAAAGTCCTCGTTGTGGGTTCCGGCGGGCGGGAGCACGCCATCTGCTGGAAGCTGAAGCAAAGTCCCAAGGTCACCCAACTCTTCTGCGCCCCCGGAAACGGCGGCATCGCCCAGGTCGCCCAGTGCGTGGACATCAAGGCCACCGACGTGGAGGCCATGGTGGCCTGGGCGAAGGACAACGCCATGGACCTGGTGGTAGTCGCCCCGGACGACCCCCTGGCCCTGGGCATGGTGGACGCGCTGGAGGCCGCCGGCATCCCCGCCTTCGGCCCCCGGAAGAACGCCGCCGTCATCGAGGCCAGCAAGGCGTTTTCCAAGGAACTCATGAAGAAGTACCGCATCCCCACCGCCCGGTATGAGACCTTCACCGACCTGGCCGCCGCGGAGGACTATATCCGCGCCCAGGGCGCGCCCATCGTGGTCAAGGCGGACGGCCTGGCCCTGGGCAAGGGCGTTGTGGTGGCCCAGACGGTGGAGGAGGCGCTGGAGGCTGTCCGCGCCATGATGGTGGACAAGCGCTTTGGCGAGTCCGGCTCCAAGGTGGTCATCGAGGAGTGCATGACCGGCCCGGAGGTCACCGTCCTGGCCTTCTGCGACGGCACCACCATCGTCCCCATGACCTCCTCCCAAGACCACAAGCGGGCCTTTGACGGCAACCGCGGCCCCAACACCGGCGGCATGGGCGCCATCTCCCCCTCCCCCTACTACACCCCGGAGCTTGCCCAGCGGTGCATGGAGGAGATTTTCCTCCCCACGGTGCGGGCCATGGCGGCGGAGGGCCGCCCCTTCCAGGGGGTGCTCTACTTCGGCCTGATGCTCACCCCGGACGGGCCAAAGGTGGTGGAGTACAACGCCCGCTTCGGCGACCCGGAGTGCCAGGCGGTACTCTCCCTGCTGGACAGCGACCTGCTGGACATCTTCCTGGCCTGCCGGGAGGGTCGGCTGGACGCGGCGGACATCCGCTGGAAGCCCGGCGCGGCCTGCTGTCTGGTGCTGGCCTCCGGGGGTTACCCCGGCAGCTACGGCAAGGGCTATCCCATCACCGGCCTGGACCAGGTGGAAAACGCCACCGTCTTCCACGCCGACACCGCCCAAAAGGACGGCCAGATCGTCACCAATGGCGGCCGGGTGCTGGGGGTCACCGCCGTGGCGCCTACCTTAGAGGAAGCCATCGACGCCGCTTACGCCGCCGCCAACCCCATCCACTTCCAGGACATGACCTTCCGCCACGACATCGGCCGGGTCTGAACGCGCAACCCCGCGACAAAAACGCCCCGGAGAGCCGCAACGGCTCTCCGGGGCGTTTTTCGCTGTGTTTACAGGACCTTGACGATGCGCTCCACAGCCTCCTGGGTGGCGGCGGCGTCGCCAAAGGCGGTGAGGCGGATGTAGCCCTCGCCGCTGGGGCCGAAGCCGGCGCCGGGGGTGGTGACCACACACGCCTGGTGGAGCAGCTTGTCGAAGAAGTCCCAGGAACCCACGCCCTCCGGCGTCCTGGCCCAGATGTAGGGGGCGTCCACCCCGCCGTAGACGGTGAGACCGGCCTTCTCCAGCCCCTGGCGGATCACCTGGGCGTTGCGGAGGTAGTAGGCGATGGACTCCTGGGTCTGGGCCTGGCCCTCCGGGGTGAGCACCGCCTCAGCCGCCCGCTGGATCACGTAGGGCACGCCGTTGAACTTGGTGCCCTGGCGGCGGTTCCACAGCTTATTCAGGCTGGCGCCGTCCCGCTCCAACTCCTTGGGGATGACGGTGTAGGCGCAGCGGTTGCCGGTGAACCCGGCGGTCTTGGAGAAGGAGCGGAACTCGATGGCGCAGGTCTTGGCCCCGGGGATCTCAAAGATGCTGTGGGGCACGCCGGGGGTGGTGATGAACGCCTCGTAGGCGCTGTCGAACAAGATCACGCTGCCGTGGGCGTTGGCGTAGTCCACCCAGAGCTTCAGCTGCTCCACCGTGGCCGCCGCGCCGGTGGGGTTGTTGGGAGAGCAGATGTAGATGAGGTCGGGGACCTTCCCCTCCGGAAGGGCGGGGAAAAAGCCGTTCTCGGCGGTGCAGGGCAGGTAGATGAGCTTCGTCCACTTCTCCCCGTCGTAGTCCCCCGCCCGACCGGCCATAGCGTTGGTGTCCACGTAGACGGGATAGACCGGGTCGCACACCGCCACCACGTTGTCCACCGAGAAGATATCCCCGATGTTGCCGCAGTCGCTCTTGGCGCCGTCAGAGACAAAGATCTCGTCGTCGGCGATGTCCACGCCGTGGGCCTTGTAGTTATCCCGGATGGCGAAGCGAAGGAAGTCGTAGGCACCGCAGGTCTCCTCGCAGTAGCCCCGGAAGGTCTCCTTCACCCCCATCTCCGCCGTGGCCTTGGCCATGGCCTCCACCACCACAGGGGCCAGGGGCAGGGTCACATCCCCGATGCCCAGGCGGATGAGGGGCATGGGCGGGTTCTCCGCCGAAAAAGCCCGCACCCGGCGGCCGATCTCCGGGAAGAGATACCCTCCGGGCAGCTTCAGAAAGTTCTGGTTGATCTTCGCCATGGTATATTCCTCCTTGTTGTATCAAAGGGCCGTTTCCGGCCACTCCCCTTCAAATACCGTTCTGGCCGGGCCGGTCATGTAGATGTGGCCGTCCGACTCGTCCCAGCGGATATGCAGTTCGCCCCCCAACAGCACCACCGTCACCTCCCGGCCGGTGAGGCCCTGGCTGGCGCAGGCGCAGACGGTGGCGCAGGCCCCGGTGCCGCAGGCCAGGGTCTCCCCGCTGCCCCGCTCCCACACCCGCATACGCACCCGGTCGGGGGCTAAAACCTCCACGATCTCCACGTTCACCCCCTGGGGAAAGGCGGGATTGGGACTGGAGAGGGGGGCGTGTATTGACAAGTTAAAGTCCTTTACACCATCCGTGGGGATCACAAAGTGGGGATTGCCCATCGAGACGGGAAAGCCTTGAAACGACTGGCCTCCCGCGGTGACGGTCCGGGACGGCTCCAGGACGGGCGTCCCCATGTCCACCGTTACCTGATCCACTTTCCCGTCTTTGACTGACAAGCGAAGTACCTTTACACCGGCTAAGGTCTCCACCGTCAGCTGGGCCTTGTCCGTCAGGCCCTTGTCGTAGACGAATTTGCCCACACAGCGGATGCCGTTGCCGCACATCTCCGCCTGGGAGCCGTCGGCGTTGAACATCACCATGCGAAAGTCGGCGATCTCCGAGGGGAAGATGCAGATGAGACCGTCGCTCCCCACGCCGAAGTGCCGATCGGAGACCACCTGGGCCAGGCCGGGCAGGTCGGCGGGGGCGGAGGCGGTGCAGTCCAGGTATACGTAGTCGTTTCCCAGCCCTTCCATCTTGGTGAAGTGCATGCGCGTTCTCCCCTTTCCTATCAGCCCAGTTTTTCCAGGAGCAGCCGGGCCATCTCCGCGAGCCTGCAGCCCCGATCCATGCTCCGCTTTTGCAGGAAGCGGTGTGCCTCCTCCTCATCCATGCCGTACCGCGCCATGAGGAGCGCCTTGGCCTGCTGCACCACGCCGCGCTGGGCGTCCTCCCGCCGGTCGGCGGGGTGCGGCGACCGGTTGAGGCGCAGCAGCGTCTCCACCGCGCTCAGCAGCTCCCCCCGGTGGATGGGGGTGGCCAGGCGGAACACCCCTTCCGCCCCGCACAGCTCCAGCTGGTGCCGCGGGGCGACCATGAGCATGGCGGTCTCCGGCGGCAGATCCTCAAAAAGGGCCTCCGCGGCGCCGTCGGGCAGTTTATAGCCGCAGACCACCACGGGGTAGCTCTCCCGTCCGGCCAGGCGCCGAACCTCCATCCCGGTGCGGCAGACCTGGACGGCGGCCAGACCGGCGGTCTCGATGAGTTCTCTCACAAACCGGGCGTTGTTTTCCTTTTCAAAGGCGACGATGATCTTTTCCAAGCGGTATCCATCCCCCAACGGGAGTGCTGCGTCCTCAGTAGTTGATCATGTACTTATCCCGCTCCCAGGAGGACACCCGGGTGCGGTACTCTTCCCACTCGGCCTGTTTGCCGGCGATGTACTGGTCGGCCACGTGGCGGCCCAGCACGTCCAGGATGAGCTTATCCCGCTTCAGGGCCACCAACGCCTCCTCCAGGGAGCCGGGCAGGGCGTCGATCCCCTTGCGGCGACGGGCGGCAGGGGTCATCTCGAAGATGTTCTCGGTGATCTCCGGCGGCGGGGTCATGCCCTTCTCAACGCCGTCCAGCCCGGCGGCCAGGCAGACGGCCAGCGCCAGGTAGGGGTTGCAGCAGGGGTCGGGGCAGCGCAGCTCCAGGCGGGTGGACTGGCCACGGGCGGCGGGGATGCGGATCAGCGCCGAGCGGTTGGAGGCCGACCAGGCCATGTAGCAGGGCGCCTCGTAGCCGGGCACCAGGCGCTTGTAGGAGTTCACCAGGGGGTTGGTGATGGCGGAGATGCCCTTCATGTGGTGGAGCAAACCGGCGATGAAGTTATAGGCCGTCTTGGAAAGGCCCTTCTCCCCCTTCTCGTCATAGAAGGCGTTCTTGCCCTTCTGGAACAGGGACATATTGATGTGCATACCCGAGCCGGCGATGCCGAAGATGGGCTTGGGCATAAAGGTGGCGTGGAGGCCGTTTTTCTGGGCGATGGTCTTCACCGCCAGCTTGAAGGTCATCACCGAGTCGGCGCAACGGAGGGCGTCCTGGTACTTGAAGTCGATCTCGTGCTGGCCCTGGGCCACCTCATGGTGGCTGGCCTCGATCTCAAAGCCCATGCTCTCCAGGGCCAGGCAGATCTCCCGGCGGGTGGACTCCCCGTGGTCCAGAGGGCCAAGGTCAAAGTACCCCGCCTCGTCGTTGGTCTTGGTGGTGGGCTTGCCCTCCTCGTCGGTCTGGAAGAGGAAGAACTCCGCCTCGGGGCCAACGTTGAAGGTGTCAAAGCCCATGTCCCGCGCCCGCTTCAGCACGTTCTTGAGCACGCCGCGGGGATCGCCTACAAAGGGGGTGCCGTCGGGGTCGTAGACGTCGCAGATCAGGCGGGCGACCTTGCCCTGCTGGGGCCGCCAGGGGAAGATGACGAAGCTGTCCAGGTCGGGATAGAGGCACTGGTCGGACTCCTCCAGGCGGACAAAGCCCTCGATGGAGGACCCGTCGAACATAATCTGGTTGTTCAGGGCCTTTTCGATCTGGGAGGCGGTGATGGCTACGTTCTTCAACTGACCGAAAATGTCGGTGAACTGCATGCGGATGAACTTGATGTCCTCATCCCGCACCAGCTTGATAATCTGTTCCTTGGTATACGCCATAAGGCACCCCTCTCTCTGTGCAAATACTACATCTAGTATATCTTGCCACCGCCCGCTCTGTCAAGCCCTACGGCTGGTAAAAACAGCGCCCAGCTCGGTGACCACCACGTCGGCGGGCAGATCCCAGGGCTGGACGGACACCCGCTCCAGCCGCTGGGCCTCAAAGGCCACCAGTACCCGCCTCGCCCGGGGGCACAGGGGGAGGTAGCGGTCGTAGTACCCGCCGCCGTGGCCCAGCCGCCGTCCCTGGGCGTCAAAGCCCACGCAGGGGAGGATCACCGCGTCCAGCGCCTCCGGCGCGACCTGGGCCGCACGCTCCGGCGACGGCTCCCAGATGCCGTATCTCCCCTGCCGCCAGTCCTCCGGGCCGCGGGGGACGTAGGCCTCCATCCGTCCGCCGGGGCCGGACACGGGGAAGGCCAGCGACACGCCCTTCTCCGCCGCCCAGGCGTGGAAGGCGGCGAGATCCACCTCCTCCGCCATGGCGCGATAGGAGAGGATCGTCTTCGCCCCGGCCAGCGCGGGCAAGCCCTTCAGCGCCCGGCAGACGGCGGCGGCGCACACCTCGCGCCGCCCCTTGGTCAGCGCCCGCCGCCGGACCAGGCACTGTTCCCGCTGGGCCTGCTTTTCCCGATCCATGGTCTTTCCCTCCCGCCGTTGTTCTCCTGCCCATCATACGAGCAAACCCGCCGGAAGTCAACCGTTTTTTCCCGCTCGCCGGCGCAATTCTTACGGTTTTCTGAACAAAAACTTTCGGGCGTTTAACACTTTCCTGATGATTTGCCAAACTCCCTTGCGGGGGGGCGATTTTTCCGCTAAACTGGAACCGTCCCACAACAAAGGAGGAATTTGTATGCCAATGCTGGAAGTCCGGGAACTGAAAAAGGTCTACGCCCCCCGCTTCGGGGGCAGCAAGGTCCACGCCCTGCGCGGCGTCAGCTTCACCCTGGAGGAGGGGGAGTTCACCGCCGTCATGGGGGAGTCGGGCAGCGGGAAGACGACGCTGCTGAACATCCTGGCCGCCCTGGACCAGCCCACGGAGGGGCAGGTGCTCCTGGACGGCGGCGACCTGAGCCGGGTGCGGGAGCGTGACCTGGCCGCCTTCCGCCGGGAGAAGCTGGGGTTCATCTTCCAGGAGTTCAATCTGCTGGACACCTTCTCCCTGAAAGACAACATCCTGCTGCCCCTGGTCCTGGCCGGGCGGCGGGTCAGGGAGATGGAAGAGCGGCTTTTGCCGCTGGCCCGAGCGCTGGAGCTGGAGGAGCTGCTGGGGAAGTTCCCCTACGAGGTCTCCGGCGGACAAAAGCAGCGCGCCGCCGTAGCCCGCGCCCTCATCACCCAGCCCCGCCTGGTGCTGGCCGACGAACCTACCGGGGCGCTGGACTCCCGCTCGGCGGAGCAGCTGCTGCGCCTGCTGGGGCACTTCAACGGCCAGGGGCAGACCATCGTCATGGTCACCCACTCCATCCAGGCGGCCAGCCACGCCCAGCGGGTACTGTTCATCAAGGACGGGGCGATCTCCCGGGACTTGCGCCGGGAGGGCCGGGAGGAGAGCCGGTTCTACACCGCCATCTCCCAGGCGCTCACCGCGCTCCAGGCCGGAGGTGAGAACCGTGGGTAAGCTCTACCCCCGCCTGGCCCTGCAAAACATCCGCCGGGGTCGGCAGTTCTACCTGCCCTATCTGTTCACCGTCCTGGCCACTTGCGCTGCTTTTTATCTTGTCCTGGCCCTGAACCGCCCAGAGCTGTGGCCGGACAGCACCCGGTACGTCTACCTCAGCTCCTTTATGCTCATCGGCTCCTTCGTGATTGGCCTTTTCGCGGTCATCTTTCTGACTTACACCGGCCGCTTCCTCTCCAAGCGGCGGCAGCGGGAGCTGGGGCTTTCCAACATCCTGGGCATGGGCAAGGGGCACATCGCCCTGACCCTGGGGTTTGAGACGCTGTACCTGGCCCTGGCGGGGATCGGGGGCGGGCTGTTGGCGGGGATGGCCCTCCAGGGGGTGTGTACCGCCCTGCTGTGCGCGCTGATGGATATGCCGCCCATCTTCTCCGCCGCCCCCTCCCTCTCCGCAATGGCCACCACGGCGGTGTTCTTCGCCGTCATTTTGCTGCTCAACCTCCTGCTGGACCTGGCCCGGGTGAAGCTCCAGAAGCCGGTGGAGCTGCTGCGGGAGAGCGCCGTGGGGGAAAAGGAACCCAAGACCCGGCGGCTC
This sequence comes from uncultured Oscillospiraceae bacterium, assembly GCA_947631595.1. Classification (GTDB taxonomy): domain Bacteria; phylum Bacillota; class Clostridia; order Oscillospirales; family Oscillospiraceae; genus MGBC124762. Next base: position 6,893 of record CANRLZ010000003.1, on the reverse strand, counting down.
CTGGCGCTGGTGGGGCTGCTCGCCCTGGGCGGCGGCTACGCCATCGCCCTCGGGGTCGCCTCCGCCGCGGACGCCTTGGTCCTCTACTTCCCGGCGGTCTTTCTGGTCATTCTGGGCACCTACTGCCTCTTCACCGCCGTGAGCATCGTCATCCTGAAGCTGCTGAAGAAAAACAAGTCCTTCTACTACCGCCCCACCCACTTCATCGGCCTCTCCGGGATGCTCTACCGCATGAAGCGCAACGCCGTGGGGCTGGCGAACATCTGCGTGCTGTGCACCATGGTGCTGGTGATGGTGTCGGGCACGCTGACGCTCTACGCCGGCTCGGAAGCGCTGATCCCCCGGCGCTATCCCGGGGAGGTCACCGTCTCCGTCACTTACGACCCGGCGTCGGAAACCCCTCTGGACCCGGACGCCCTGGACGCGCGGTTCGCCGCCTGCGCCCAGCGCTGGGGGTACCCCAATGCCCGGAAGGTGGGCCAGGCCGCCTACACCAGCCTGTGGTTTGTGAAGGACGGAGACGGGGTGTTTCGGGAGGATGCGACCGGGTCCGGGCAGAACCGATCCTACCTCTACCTCATGCCCTACGAGACCTACGAGGAGCGCACGGGCCTCTCCATCCCCCGGGACGGCGCCGCTCACATCTACCGCGACGGCGGCTTTGCCGAAAAGACGCTGACGCTGCGCTTTGGCGATGGCGCGGTGGAGTACCCGGTGGGAGAGCCGCTGGAGACCATCCCCGACGTGATCTCCGCCCTGCTGTACGTGGGTTCGGAGGACTACTACATAGCCCTGCCGGGGGAGGCGCTGGCCCAGTTGTCTCAACTCCGCGCCCAGAGCGGCCTGGGGGGTCTCCCCCTCAACTGGTACGCCTACTGGGATCTGGGGGGCGACCCGGCGAGCTACGCCACCGCCCTGCACGCCTTCCCGGCCAGTGACTGGTCCGGCGCGGGGCAGTTCGACGGTCTCACCTTCCGGGACCGGGAGAGTTTCGCCCAGGAGTACTACGCCCTGAACAGCGGCTTTTTCTTCCTGGGAATTTTTCTGGGCGGCCTCTTTTTGCTGGCCACGGTGCTCATCATCTACTATAAGCAGTTGGTGGAGGGCTACGAGGATCAGGCGCGCTACCGCATCCTGCGCTCGGTGGGCATGGATCGGGCGACCATCCGCCGCTCGGTGGACGGCCAGCTCCTGGTGGTCTTTTTCGCCCCGCTGCTGGTGAGCGCGGTGCATCTGGCGTTTAACTTCCCCCTGGTGCGCTGGCTGCTCTCCCTCTTCGGGGTCTACGACCTCTGGCTGGAGCTGGGGTGTACCCTGGGGGTGTTCGGGGTGTTCCTGCTCCTCTACGCCGCCGTCTACCGCCTCACCGCCCGGGCATACTACAAGATCGTGGGCTGACCTGGGCCTTGTGCGCCCAGCCTGGCTGTGGTAAAATGGTATGATCCGAGGAAGGGGGCGCGGGGCGTGGAGAATACGGTGCTGGGCATTCTGGCCCATGTGGACGCGGGGAAGACGACGCTCTCCGAGGCCATCCTCTACACCGCCGGGCAGCTGCGCGCCCTGGGGCGGGTGGATCACAAGGACAGCTTTCTGGACACCGACGCCCTGGAGCGGGAACGGGGCATCACCATCTTCTCCAAGCAGGCGGTCTTCCCCCTGGGCCGGCGGCAGATCACCCTTCTGGACACCCCCGGCCATGTGGACTTTTCCGCCGAGATGGAGCGGGCGCTGGGGGTGATGGACTGCGCGCTGTTGGTGGTCAGCGGCACCGACGGGGTGCAGAGCCACACCCGGACCCTGTGGCGGCTGTTGGAGCGCTACGGGGTGCCCGTCTTCCTCTTCTGCAACAAGATGGACCTGCCCAACCGGGGGAAGGAAAATCTGATGGACGAGCTGCGCGGGGCGCTCAGCGACCGCTGCGTGGACTTCTCCGGCCCGCGGGACGACAACTTCTGGGAGTCGGTGGCGCTGTGCGACGAGGAGACCTTGGCCGAGTATCTGGACAAGGGCGCCCTCTCCCCTGACGTTCTCCCCCGCCTCATCGCCCAGCGCAAGCTCTTCCCCTGCTGGTTCGGCTCGGCGCTGAAGCTGGACGGGGTGGCGGAATTTCTGGACGGCCTGGAGGCCCTTCTGCCCCGGAAAAGCTACCCGGAGACCTTCTCCGCCCAGATCTACAAGGTGGAGCACCCCCAGGGCGGCGGCCAGGTCACCCATCTGAAAATCACCGGCGGCGCGCTGAAGGTGAAGACCACCCTCTCCAACCGCCGCCCCGGACTGGACGAGGCGGATATCTGGGAGGAAAAGGTGGATCAGATCCGGCTCTACTCCGGGGAGAAATTCCAGATGGTGGACGTGGCGCCGGCGGGTACGCTGTGCGCCGTCACCGGCCTCACCCGCGCCCTGCCCGGCCAGGGCTTTGGGGACGCGCCGGCGCGGGACGCCCCCGCCCTCCAGCCCGTCCTCTCCTACCAGGTGATCCTCCCCGACGGACAGGACCCCTACGCCGTCTACCCCAGTTTCCGGCAGTTGGCGGAGGAGGACCCCCTGCTCCGGGTGTCCTGGGACGCCCAGAACAGAACCATCCGGGTCCAGCTCATGGGGGGCATCCAGGGGAAGGTGCTGCGCCGGGTGCTCGCCGATCGCTTCGGGCTGCGGTGCGAGTTCGGCCCCGGCGCGATCGTCTACCGGGAGACGTTGGACGCCCCGGCCATCGGCATCGGGCACTTCGAGCCTCTGCGGCACTACGCGGAGGTACACCTGCTCCTGGAACCCGCCCCGCCGGGGAGCGGCCTGCGGTTTTTCACCCGCTGTCCCCAGGAGACGCTGGACTTCCCCTGGCAGCGGCTCATCCTCAGCGCCCTGGAGGGGCAGAGCCATCCGGGGGTGCTCACCGGCTCGCCGGTCACCGACCTGAACGTCACCCTCATCGCCGGACGGGCCCACCCCAAGCACACCGAGGGGGGCGACTTCCGCCAGGCCGCCTGCCGGGCCATGCGCCAGGGGCTGATGTCCGGCCACAGCGTCCTGCTGGAGCCTTGGTACGACTTCCGGCTGGAGGTCCCCCAGGGGGATGTGGGCCGCGCCATGTCAGACCTGGCCCAGATGGGGGCGGAGACCCAGGAACCTGAGACGGTGGGCCAGGAGGTCATTCTCACCGGCTCGGTGGGGGTGGCCGCCTTTGGGGATTACCCCGCCCAGGTGGCGGCCTACACCCACGGCCTGGGGCGGGTCAACTGCCGCCTGGGGGGCTACCGTCCCTGCCGGGATCAGGAGCGGGTGGTCTCCGAGCTGGGCTACGACCCGGAACGGGACACGGAGAACCCGGCGGACTCCATCTTCTGCTCCCACGGCGCGGGGCACTCCGTCCCCTGGCAGGAGGTGCCCGCCCACGCCCACGTCTCCAGCGGCCTGCGCCTCCAGGACGGGGCGGTGGAGGACGCAAAGGCGGCGTCCCAGGCGCCCGCCCCCACCGTCTACACCGGCACCGCCGCCCAGGACGCGGAACTTCAGGCCATCTTTGAGCGCACCTACGGCCCCATCAAGGCCCCTGGGCCACGGCCCATGACTACGCCAAAGTCCGCGCCCACCCTGCCCGACAAGGTGGAGGTGGACCTTGGGCCGGACAGAAAAGAGTATCTACTGGTGGACGGGTACAACATCATCTTCGCCTGGGAGGAGCTGAAGGCCCTGGCCCAGCAGAGCCTGGACGCCGCGCGGGTGGCCCTGACCGAGCTTTTGAGCAACTACCAGGGCTACCGGGGCAACCGGGTCATCCTGGTGTTTGACGCGTACAAGGTCCACGGCGGGGTGGAAAAGGTGGAGCGGCACCACAACATCACCGTGGTGTACACCAAGGAGGCGGAGACCGCCGACGCCTACATCGAGAAGGCGACCTATCGCCTGAGGAAGGAAAACCGGGTGCGGGTAGCCACCTCCGACGGGCTGGTGCAGGTCATCATCCTGGGCCACGGGGCGCTGCGGGTGTCCGCCACCGCCCTCCGGGAGGAGGTGGAGGCCGCCCTGGGGCAGATCCAGGCCCTGGTGCGCCGGAGCCAGCTCCCCTCCCCGTCTCAGCCCGTAGCCCAGGCCATGGAGAAGGCCCTGCGGGAAGCGAAAAAGGAGTGACAAGGCGTTTGCCTTGTCACTCCTGAGACTGTCAAAGAAGCGGTCGAACCGCTTCTTTGACAGTTTTTGCGGCCCACTGCAGCGCACTCCCCGGCCGCCGCGAGGGCGGCCGGCTCGCACGTTTGCGGGCCGAGATGTATTTTTTCCGACGTACATGCCGCCGGAAAAAATTTCCTATGAGTCTTTCGCGCCTAGCGGCGCAAAACTCTGCGAGGCTTTTTTGACAAACTGAGGAGTGACAAGGCGTTTGCCTTGTCACTCCTCTTTGTATCGGGCTTTTACGCCCCAGCCAGCCCCACCAGGCACAGGATGACGCCGTATAGGATGGCGGCGGAGATGCCGTACACCAGCACCGGCCCGGCCACGGTGAACAGCTTGGCCCCGGTGCCCAGGACAAGCCCCTCGCTTTTGAACTCCAGGGCCGGGGAGGCCATGGCGTTGGAAAAGCCGGTGATGGGCACCAGCGTCCCCGCCCCCGCCCGCTTGGCGATGTCGTCAAAGACGCCCAGGCCGGTGAGGAGCGCCGCCAGGAAGATGAGGGTGATGGACGTCCATGCCCCGGCGTCGTCCTTGGAGGCGCCCAGGTATTGATAGAGTTCCATAAGGCCCTGACCCCCCGCGCAGATCAGCCCGCCCACCACGAACGCCCAACACAGGTCTTTCCAGATGGGCGAGGGCTTGGCCTTGCGCTCCACGTATTTGTTGTACTCCTGATTGGTCATCTTCACCGTCAACGCCTCCGTGATATGGATGGCCTTAGTATGCCGCAAAAGCCCGAAATGATACTTCCGAAAGGCAAAAAAGCCGCCGCGGACGACCATCCGCGGCGGCTTTTCGTTGTGTATGAGCGCTCAGTCCTGATCCCAGTTGTGGTAGACGTTCTGCACGTCGTCGTCGTCCTCCAGCAGCTCGATGAGCTTCTCCATGTTCTTCACGTCGTCCTCGTTCTCCAGCTTGACGTAGTTCTGGGGCACCATGGCCACCTCGGCGGAGAGGAAGGCGTAACCCTTCTCCTCCAGGGCGGAGAGGACGGCGGCAAAGTCGTCCGGGGCGGTGGTGATCTCAAAGACCTCCTCCTGGGCCTCGAAGTCGGCAGCCCCGGCGTCCAGGGCGTCCATCATAACGGTGTCCTCGTCCAGATCCTCTTTCTCAATGACGATCACGCCCTTCTGGTCGAAGGACCAAGACACGCAGCCTGTGGCGCCCAGGTTGCCGCCGTACTTGTCGAAGAGGTGGCGCACCATGGGGGCGGTGCGGTTGCGGTTGTCGGTGAGGGCCTCCACGATCACGGCCACGCCGCTGGGGCCGTAGCCTTCGTAGGTGACGTTCTCGTAGGCGTCGGTGCTGCCCGAGCCCAGGGCGCGGTCGATGGTGCGCTTGATGTTGTCGTTGGGCATGTTGGCGGCCTTGGCCTTGGCGATAACGGTGGCCAGGCGGGAGTTGTTGGCGGGGTCGCCGCTGCCGCCGGTCTTCACCGCCACGATCATCTCCTTGGCGATCTTGGTAAAGACCTGAGACCGCTTGGCGTCCGCCGCGCCCTTGGTTTTTTGGATGTTATGCCACTTGGAATGTCCGGACATGAAAATCGACCCTTTCGTGTTTTGTAAAATTATTCCCCAGTATTTTACCACACCCGCCCCCGCTTTGCAAGCCCTTTCCACAGGGGTGTTCCCCTTCCGTTGTAGGTTTGTCAATGATGTGTTACAAAGTCAGACAGGGCCTGGTTGGGGGAGTTCGTCCCCAAGACGTTGATCATCTTGGGTTCCGGCCTGGAGTGTTAGACAGGTGTTAGACATGGGGCGGAAAACGGGCGTGGGGCAAAAAAAGAAAAGCCCTGGAACGTAGTCGTTCCAAGGCTTTCCGGGTGGTCGGAGTGGCGGGACTTGAACCCGCGCGGCCCAGAGCCGCTATGCGGCTTTGGGCCGCCTGCGGCGGATCATACTGCAAGAGGCCGCGGGTTCTGTTGTACAACATACGAAAAGAAGTACCTGCCTCGCAACAGGTACTCCTTTTTGGTCCGAGTGTAATTATAGGATTTGAAAGAAACCCAGGAAAATCAACGGTTTGCAAGCTGTCAGCAAGAGGTTTTATCTATCAAAATACCCCAACATTGATAAGCGCCGCCCTATGGAGACTACGGGCGGCGTTTTCATATATCAAATTCAAAGGAGGCGGTACGATCCCCCTGCCGGGCTGAAATGCCCGGCTTTTTTATTTCCAGAGAAAATCGGCAATTTATAGAAAATAAACTGCAAACTTTGTGCAAGACAACAAAAATGAAGGAGGCTTGAAAGTGGAAGAAGAAAAACTGAACACCGGCCAGGGTGAGCAGATCACGATGGATGAAGCCGTTACCCCCGCTGAACCTGGCCCAGACAAGAACGCTCCTGCCGCGCCGGAGCAGGACGGCCCCGCCCAGCCGGAGGTTGGCGATGTGGCGCTGAACAACGAGGCCGAGGCAGCCGCCCCCGGCGAGGGGGCCAAAGAGCCGGAGGCTCCTACCCCCGGCACGGAAGAAAAAGCGCCGGAGGCCACCACCCCGGAGGCGGACACCCGCCCGGAAAGCGAAAAGGTCCCGTGGGAGCGCCCGCTGGCTGATTTGGAGGCGGAGCAGAAACCGGCCCGCCGTGGCCGTCCCTCTAAAAGTAAGGAGTGGCCGGAGGCCGGTAAGGGGGACAAGGCCAAGAAAGACCGCCCGGCCAAGGATAAGACCGCCCCGGCCAAGGGCAAGGCACCGCGAGACAAAGTGTCCCAAAGTAAGGCGGGCA
>CANRLZ010000002.1 GCA_947631595.1 uncultured Oscillospiraceae bacterium | reverse complement strand
TCATCCGCCGTCCCCCCTTTCCTGTCGTGCAGTCAGAATACCCCGGCGAACGCAAAAAGAGACGCCGGGGGCGTCTCAGCTTGTCAAAAAAGCCTCGCAGAGTTTCGCGCCGCAGGGCGCGAAAGACTCATAAGAAATTTTTTCCGGCGGCGTGTACGTCGGAAAAAATACATCTCGGCCCGCAAACGTGCGAGCCGGCCGCCCTCGCGGCGGCCGGGGAGTGCGCTGCAGCGGGCCGTAAAAACTGTCAAAGAAGCGGCCCTGCCGCTTCTTTGACAGTCTCAGACGCCGGGGGCGTCTCTTTTCCGCAGGGTCAGAAGGGCAGGTTGAGGCCGCCGGTGATTTTTTGCATACTCTCAGTGGCGGCGGCGTCGGCGCTGCGGAGGGCTTCGTTCACCGCGGCGATGATGAGGTCCTGGAGCATCTCCACGTCCTCCGGGTCCACCGCCTCGGGGTCGATGGTCAGGCCGGTGAGTTCCTTCTTGCCGGAGGCCACGGCGGTGACTACTCCGCCGCCGGCGGTGGCGGTGTAGGTGGCGTTTTCCAGCTCCTCCTGCATCCGTTGCATATCCTCCTGCATCTTCTGGGCCTTCTTGATCATATTCATGTTGATCCCGCCGCCCATGCCGGGCATCCCCCGGCTGTTAAATCCCTTTGCCATGGTATCAGGCTCCTTTTCCTCTCCGATTTCGTCCGCGCGGCGCGGCGCGGTTTCCGTTCAGTCGTCCCAGGCCCGGCTCATGGCCTGGAGGTCCTCCATAGTTCCGGCCTTGGGCGCGGGGGCTTCCACCGCCACCCGAACCGTCCGGCCCAGGCGGCTGGAGGCGGCCTGGGCGATGGGTTCCAGCACCTCCGGCTTGTCCAGCATGGTCTTGGCGATGGGCACCTTGGCCTCGATGGTCAGCACGTCCCCCCGCAGCACCCCGCCCGTCATGTTGGGGTTGGAGGCGAAGACCCACGCCGTCTGCGGGATCAGGGGCTTCAGCGCCGGAAGCAGGGCCGGCCAGAGGGTGCGGTCGTCCGCCGCCGGGGCGGGGGTCTCCCCTGCCGGGGCGGCCGTTTCCACCGGCGGCTCCTCCGGGGGAGGCGCAGGCTCTTCTGTTGTTGAAAAGTCCAGCAGGTCATCCAGGACCCCCTTCCCCTCCTCCTCGGGCAGGTCCGGGAGGGATTCCCGGGGCTGGGGCGTCTGGGGCTGGGGTCTCGCCTGGGGCGGATAGGCCATCATGGTCTCCAGCCGGGCCACCCGTGCGGACAGGCCCAGCACGCCGCCGTCCAGGCTCTCGTCCCCCAGGCGGATGAGGCACAGCTCCGCGTCGGTGCGCTGGTTGCCGCTCCGGGGCAGGAGGGCGATGGTCTCCTGGAGGACGGTGAGCATCTGGATGAGCCGGGGGGCGGTGAGGCGGTCGGACAGGCCCCGGAGGGTCATGTCGTCGTAGCCGCCGGTGAGCAGCCCGGCGCCGCCCTGGGCCGCGGTCTTGCGGACCAGCAGATCCCGGCACAGGGAGGACAGCTCCCCCAGGACGGTCTTGATGTCCTTGCCCCCGGCGTAGAGGCGGTCCAGGTCGCGAAGGGCGGCGGCGGTGTCGCCGTCCGCCAGCTCGCCCAGGAGCTTGGCGGTCTCCAGATTCCCGGCCATGCCCAGGGTGGCGATGACCGCCTGGGCGTCCACCGTGCCGCCGGCGCCCCGGCACTGGTCCAGGAGGGAAAGGGCGTCCCGCATCCCGCCGTCGGCCAGTCTGGCCAGGAGGTCGGCGGCGTCACTGGTGAGCTGGATATCCTCCCGCTGGGCCACCCAGTTCAGGCGCTGGGCGATCTCGTCCGGGCGGATGCGCTTGAAGGCGAACTGCTGGCACCGGGAACGGATGGTGGGCAGAACTTTGTGGAGTTCGGTGGTGGCCAGGATGAACATCAGGTGCTTCGGCGGCTCCTCCAAAATCTTCAGCAGGGCGTTGAAGGCGGCGTTGGAGAGCATGTGCACCTCGTCGATGATGTACACCCGCTTTTTCACGCTGCCGGGGGTGTAGACCGCCTCCTCCCGGAGGGCGCGGACGTAGTCCACGCTGTTGTTGGAGGCGGCGTCCAGCTCCAGCACGTCCAGGATCGCGCCGCTGTCCAGCCCCACGCAGGCCTCGCACTGATTGCAGGGCTCGCCGTGGTCAGGGTGGAGGCAGTTCACCGCCTTGGCCAGGATCTTGGCGCAGGTTGTCTTGCCGGTGCCCCGGGTGCCGGTGAAGAGGTAGGCGTGGCTCAAATGACCGGTCTCCACCTGGCGGCGAAGGGTCTCGGTGACGTGGCTCTGGCCGATGACGTCGGAAAAGGTCCTGGGGCGGTATTTGCGGTAGAGCGCCTGGTACATCCTCCTCACCTCCTGCTGAGAAAAAAGTCTGGTTGCGCAGCACGGCCGCACACCGGCCTTTGAAGCCCCGTTTATACCCGTTACCCCCACAGCCGGCTCAGGCCCGGCGTCCCCACGGCACAAGCGGTGGTTCGCTTAGTGCTGCTTGGTTCCCCACCTGACACGGTTCACGAGTCCGCCTTGCGTGGGACCGATCCATCATCGCTGCTTATGAGGGTCAGACGGCACAAACGAGGTCCGGGGGCCGGAATTCATCCCTGCTGTAGCGGGTTGCAGGTACAGGGCACCGCTAACTCCCCGACTAGTGCGGCCTTGCTCCGCAACCAGGCGGGTCAAGACTTTTTGTATTATACACCACTTCTCTCAAATTAGCAATCCCCTTTTCACCCCCTCCTCCCCTTTGCACCCCGCGGGGCGCGGGGGCATAGGATGGGGCGTGGAGGCAACTCCTCCAACACCGAAGAGGAAGGAGGCTGACGCGTCTATGTGCGGATGCTCTAACTGCTGCCGCCGCTCCTGCTGCTCCTGCGGCTGCTCCTGCGGCTGCTCCTGCGGCTGCTCCAACAGCGGGTCCGGCGCGCCCACCGCCACCATCTCCATGGCGGACTACCAGAGCTATGTCATCGTCCCCACCAGCGTGTTCGATCAGGGGGACGTGGCCACCGGCTGCTCCAGCTGCTCCAACGCCTGGTAACGCCCCTGCCCCATCGCCGCCCCAGCGGGGGCGGCGTACTTACCGCCGGCCTCCCACGGGGGCGGCTCCGTCGCCCGACCGCGGCGGGGCCGCCCCCCTTCCGCGTTTTTGCGAAAAGAGCGGTTTTTATGCTTGCATACCCGGCGAAAAATGGTATAATTGGCAATCATATAGAGAGACTTTTTTCGAGGAGACAGAGGTCACATGAACATCATCATCGTAGGCGACGGGAAAGTGGGCGCCGCCCTGGCCGCCCAACTCTCCGGCGAGGGGCACGACGTCACCATCATCGACTCCAACTCCCATGTCCTCCGGGAGAGCGCCGAGGCGCTGGACGTCATGGTGGTGGCGGGCAACGGCGCGACCATGGCCACCCTCCAGGAGGCGCGGGTGGATCAGGCCGACCTGCTCATCGCCGCCACCAGCCGGGATGAGTTGAACCTGCTCACCTGCCTCACCGCCAAAAAGCTGGGTTGTGCCAACACCATCGCCCGCATCCGCAACCCGGAGTACACCGACCAGCTCATCGCCATGCGGGAGGAGCTGGGTCTGTCCCTGACGGTGAACCCGGAACAGGCGGCGGCCATCGAGGCCTATCAGCTTCTGCAATTCCCCTCCGTCCTCAAGCGGGAGTCCTTCGCCAAGGGGCGGGTGGAGATCGTGGCCGTGCCGGTACACGAGGGGTCCAAGCTGGCGGGCATCCCCCTCCACAAGCTCTACGAGATCGCCCGGGTGAAGGTGCTGGTGTGCGCGGTGGAGCGCCAGGGGGAGGTACACATCCCCGGCGGCTCCTTCCAGCTCCAGACCGGGGACACCCTCTTTGTCACCGCCGCCCTCCAGGACCTGGCCCAGCTGGTGCGCAACCTGGGGCTGGTGGAGCAGAAGGTGAAAAACCTCCTCATCATCGGCGGCTCCCGCATCGCCTTCTACCTCACCCAGCGCTGCCTGGACAGCGGCATCCACGTCCAGATCATCGAGCGGGACCACGAGCGCTGTATGCGCCTGGCCGAGACCTTCCCCAAGGCCACCGTCATCGAGGCGGACGGCTCCCGGCAGGAGGTGCTGGACGCCCAGGGCCTGCCCTACTTCGACGCGGTCATCACCCTCACCGGGATGGATGAGGAGAACGTGGTGCTGTCCATGTTCGCCCAGCACGTGGGCGTGGGAAAGGTCATCACCAAGATTAACCGGGTGGAGTACTCCGAGCTGTTCCGCAAGGTGGGCCTCGGCTCCATCATCAGCCCCAAGGCCCTGTGCTGCTCCAACATCGTCCGCTACGTCCGGGCGATGTCCACCGCCAGCGGCTCGGCGGGGGTGCTGGCCCTGCACACCATCGTGGACGGCAAGGTGGAGGCCCTGGAGTTCCGCGCCGGATCGGACACCCGCCACTGCGACCAGCCGCTGCGGGAGGTGCCGCTGAAGGACGGTATTTTGATCTCCTGCATCACCCACCGGGGGGAGACCATGATCCCCAAGGGGGACACCCGGTTCCACCCCGGGGACACCATCGTGGTGGTCACCGCCGGGGGCGGGCGCATCCTCTCCCAGCTCAACGACATCTTCGCGGACTGAGAGGCGGCGGATATGAACCGAAAAATCATCGGACGGATGCTGGGCTTTTTGCTGCTGCTGGAGTGCGTCTTCCTCTTCCCCTCCGTCGTCGTCTCCGCCCTCCACCAGGAACAGAACGCTCTGGCCGCCATCCTGGCCACCATGGTCATCGCCGCCGTCTCCGGCGGGGCGCTGTGCTTCATCTTCCGCCGGGCGGACCGGCACTTCTACGCCCGGGAGGGGTTTCTCATCACCGCCCTGGGCTGGGTGGTGCTGTCGGCGGTGGGGGCGCTGCCCTTCGTCTTCTCCGGGGAGATCCCCCACTACGTAGACGCCCTCTTTGAGGTCATCTCCGGGTTCACCACCACCGGCGCCTCCATCCTCACGGAGGTGGAGTCCATGTCCAAGGGGCTGCTGTTCTGGCGCTCCTTCACCCACTGGCTGGGGGGCATGGGCATCCTGGTCTTTCTGCTGGCCATCGTGCCCATGGGCAAGGGCGGCTACTCCGTCCACATCCTCCGGGCGGAAAGCCCCGGCCCCAGCGTGGGCAAGCTGGTGCCCAAACTGCGGCAGACCGCCGCCATCCTCTACGGCATCTACGTCGCCCTCACCGTGCTGGACGTACTCTTTCTGCTGGCAGGCGGGATGCCCCTCTTTGACGCGCTGTGCACCGCCTTCGGCACCGCCGGCACCGGGGGCTTCGGCGTCAAAAACGACTCCATGGCCGGGTACTCCCCCTACCTCCAGAACGTCTGCACCGTCTTTATGGCCCTGTTCGGCGTGAACTTCTCCCTCTACTTCCTCCTGCTCATCGGCCAGTTCAGGCAGTTTTTCCGCAGCGAGGAGCTGGGGGTGTATGTCCTCATCATGCTCAGCGCCATCGCCATCATCACCGTGAACACCATGGCCCAGTACCCCGGTTTCCGGGACGCCTTTCACCACGCCGCCTTTACGGTGTCCAGCATCATGACCACCACCGGGTTCTCCACGGTGGACTTCAACCTATGGCCGCAGCTGTCGCGAAGTATCCTGGTGGTGCTCATGGTCCTGGGCGCCTGCGCGGGCAGCACCGGCGGCGGGATCAAGACCGCCCGGCTCATTCTGCTGTTCAAGTCCCTGCGCTCCCAGATCCGGCAGATGCTCCGCCCCCGGAGCGTCAACCCCGTCCAGGTGGAGGGGCACACCATCCCCGACGAGACCATCCGCGGGGTGGACACCTATATGTCCGCCTACCTCACCATCGTCATCTTCTCCGTACTCATCCTGGCCCTGGACGGGCTTCCCATGGAGACCAACCTCACCGGCGTGCTGGCCTGCCTGAACAACATCGGCCCTGGCCTCGGCATGGTGGGGCCGGCCAGCAACTACTCGGTGTTCTCCGACCTGGCCAAGGTGGTGCTCATGCTGGATATGCTCTTCGGGCGGCTGGAGATCTTCCCGCTGCTCATCCTCTTCAGCCCCACCGCCTGGAAGAAAGCCGGGTGACCGGACGCGAACCCTTTGCCCCAGGGAGGGAGATACCATGCGGGAGTTCACCATCGGAAAAAACGACGCCGGGCAGCGGCTGGACCGCTGGCTGGGCAAGGCCCTGCCCCTTCTCCCCGCCCCGTTGGCCCAGAAATACATCCGCCTCAAGCGGGTGAAAGTGGGCGGCAAGGGCTCCAAGCGGGACTACCGGCTCCAGGAGGGCGACCAGCTCCAGCTCTACATCAACGACGAGTTCTTCGACGCCCCCACCGAGGACAATGCCTTTCTCTCCGTCTTCTCCCCCCAGCTGGACATCGTCTACGAGGACGAGAACCTCATCCTCTGCAACAAGCGCCCGGGGCTGCTGTGCCACCCCGACCAGGGGGAATACGTCGCCACCCTCATCACCCACATCCAGGCGTACCTCTACCAGAAAAAGGAGTGGTCGCCCAAGGGGGAGAATGCCTTTGCCCCGGCCCTGTGCAACCGCATCGACCGCAACACCGGCGGCATCGTCATCGCCGCGAAAAACGCCGAGACCCTGCGGGTGATGAACCAGAAGATCCGGGATCGGGAGGTGGAGAAATACTACCTGTGCGTGGTGTCCGGCTCCCTCTCCCCCAAGGCCGGGCGGCTGGAGGATTTCCTCCGCAAGGACGGGGACAAGGCCCAGGTCACCGTCCACTCCCACCCCGTCCCCGACGGGCGCAGCGCGGTCACCGAGTACCGCACGCTGGCGGAACGGGGCGGGCTGTCTCTGGTGGAGTGCCGCCTGGTCACCGGGCGTACCCATCAGATCCGCGCCCAGATGGCCCACGCCGGCCACCCCCTCCTGGGGGACGGGAAGTACGGCGACGGGCGGCTCAACCGCCGCTACGGCCGGACGTTTCAGGCGCTGTGGTCCTACAAGCTGGTCTTCTCCTTCACCACCCCCGCCGGGCCGCTGGAGGGCCTGAACGGCAGGAGCTGGACGGTGGACAAGGTGGACTTCGTGGACGAGTATTTCCCAGGGGTGGAAGTTTTCCGCCAAAGGTAAAAAATATGCGTTTTCCTGTTGACTTTTCTGTCCGTATCCTTTATGATATGTGCCAGTCGAGGCGTACCCATCCGCACGGTGGGTACGCCTTTTTCTACATCTTATTTTATTGAAATGGGGGAGGATACATGGCCAAGGAGTTGATCCGTCTATCGGACTGCGTCGTAAAATTCGACGACGAGATCATTCTCGACCGCTTAAACCTATACATCAACGACAGGGAATTCCTCACGCTCCTGGGGCCAAGCGGGTGCGGAAAGACCACCACGCTGCGCATCATCGGCGGGTTTCTGACCCCCACCTCGGGAGACGTGTTCTTTGACGGGCAGCGCATCAACGATGTGCCGCCCCATAAACGGCTGGTGAACACGGTGTTCCAGAAATACGCCCTGTTCCCCCACCTGAACGTCTTTGAAAACGTGGCCTTCGGCCTGCGCATCGCGAAAGTGTCCAACGACGAGGTGAAACAGCGGGTGCTGGAGATGCTGGAGATCGTCAACCTGAAGGGCTTTGAAAAGCGCCCCATCTCCGCCCTCTCCGGCGGCCAGCAGCAGCGGGTGGCCATCGCCCGCGCCCTGGTGAACCGCCCCAAGGTACTGCTCCTGGACGAGCCTTTGGGGGCGCTGGATATGCGCCTTCGCAAGGATATGCAGAACGAACTCAAGCGCATCCAGCAGGAGCTGGGCATCACCTTCATCTACGTCACCCACGACCAGGAGGAAGCCCTGGCCATGAGCGACACGGTGGTGGTCATGGACGGCGGGCGCATCCAGCAGATCGGCACCCCGGAGGACATCTACAACGAACCGAAAAACGCCTTTGTGGCGGACTTCATCGGCGAGAGCAACATCCTGGACGGCGTCATGCGCGCCGATGGGGTGGTGGAACTCTTCAACCGCCGCTTCCAGTGCCTGGACGGCGGCTTCGCCCCCGACGAGCCGGTGGACGTGGTCATCCGCCCGGAGGACGTGGACATCGTCAGCGAGGACCAGGGGCAGCTCAAGGGCGTGGTCACCCAGGTCACCTTCAAGGGCGTCCACTACGACACCATCGTGGACTTCTCCGGCTTCAAGTGGCTCATTCAGACCACCGACTACTGCCCCGTAGGCAGCCGCATCGGCATCAAGATCGACCCCGACGGCATCCACGTCATGAAAAAGAGCGCCTATTCCGGGATGTTTGGCGACTACTCCTCCTACTCCGAGGAATACGACGAGATCGGGGACGCCACCATGGAACCCGGCGGGGAGGACAGCGGGGATGAGGAATAAGTCGAGCCGCTTCGCCATCCCCTACGTGGTCTGGATGGCCATCTTTGTGGTCGCCCCCATCATTTTGATGGTGGTCTACTCCGTCACCTCCGCGGATGGGGACGTCACGGCGGAGAACTTCACCGGGATGGGCCTGTACCTGTCCGTGTTCACCCGCTCGTTCTACCTGGCGCTGATCGCCACGGTCATCTGCCTTATCATCGGCTACCCGGTGGCCTACGCCATGGCCAAGGAGGGGCCTCGGTTCCAGCGCCTGGCTATGGCCCTGATCATGCTGCCCATGTGGATCAACTTTCTCCTGCGCACCTACGCCTGGATGTCCATTCTGGAGAATAACGGGCTGCTCAACCAGTTTTTCCGGGCCATCGGCCTGCTGCGGCTGCTGGGGGTGGATCACCTCTCCCTCATCCGCACCCAGGGCGCGGTGGTGCTGGGGATGGTCTACAACTATCTGCCCTTTATGATCCTGCCCATCTACTCGGTGCTGGTGAAGCTGGACGGCTCCCTCATGGAGGCCGCCCGGGACCTGGGCGCCAACGGGTTCCACGTGTTTCAGAAGGTCGTGCTGCCCCTGTCCCTGCCCGGGGTGCTGTCCGGGGTGACCATGGTCTTTGTCCCCTCGGTGTCCACCTTCGCCATCTCCCGGCTGCTGGGCGGCGGCACCCAGATGATGCTGGGCGACCTCATCGAGCAGCAGTTCCTGGGCGGCTCCTACGACCCCCACCTGGGCGCGGCCATCGCCATGGTGATGATGATCGTCGTGGTGGTGTGCATGGCCGTGATGAACCACTTCGGTGAGGGCGAAGAACAGGCGGTGATGCTATGAGACGGAAACGCAACGGCGCCGGCCGCCTGCTCATGGCCCTGGTGTTCCTCTTCCTCTACGCCCCCATCTTCCTGCTCATCATCTTCTCCTTCAACGCCGGGAACTCCAGCGCCGTGTGGCAGGGCTTCTCCCTGGGCTGGTACGCCCAGCTCTTCCAGGACCGGCTGGTGATGGAGAGCGTCTACACCACCCTCCTGGTCTCCATCCTGGCCACCGTCATCTCCACCGTGGCGGGGGTGTTCGCCGCGGTGGGGCTGTTCGGCCTCAAGCGCCGCTGGCGCAGCCCGCTCATGACGGTGAGCAATCTGCCCACCGTCAACGCCGACATCGTCACCGGCGTGTCCCTGTGCCTGCTCTTCGCCGCCGTCTTTCAGGGCTGGGGCAGCTTTGCCCGGTGGTTCAACAGCGTCCAGAGCGCGGTGGAACTGCCCGCCCGGCTCACGTTGGGCTTTACTACCCTGCTGCTGGCCCACATCGCCTTTGACATCCCCTACGTCATTTTGAACGTCAGCCCCCGGCTGCGGCAGATGGACAAGAACCTCATCGACGCCGCCCAGGACCTGGGCTGCACCTGGTTCCAGGCGCTCCGGAAGGTCATCCTCCCGGAGATCAAGCCCGGCGTGGTGTCCGGCGCGCTCATCGCCTTCACCATGAGCGTGGACGACTTCGTCATCTCCTACTTCACCGCCGGGTCGGCCACCTCCACCCTGTCCATGACCATCTACGGCATGACCAAGCGCCGGGTCAGCCCGGAGATCAACGCCGTGTCCACCCTGCTCTTCGCGGTGGTGCTGGGGCTGCTCATCCTCTCCAACGTGCTGGAGGCCCGGCAGGAGAAACTGGCCGAGCAGAACGCCGCCCTCCAGCGCCCGGCGGAGTACCGCCCCGTCAAGATCCGCTCCGCTGCGCCCAAGGTCACCAAAAAGCCCTGGTTCCGCCGGACGGTGGCCGCCGTGGCGGTGTGCGCCCTCATCGGCTCCGTGGTGGCTATGGCCTTCGCGGTGGGGTTCCAGCCGGTGGTGAACGTCTGCTCCTGGGGGGAGTATATCGACACCGACCTCATCACCCAGTTTGAGGAGGAGACGGGCATCCGGGTAAACTACCAGACCGCCGAGAGCAACGAGACCCTCTACTCCCTCCTGAAAAGCGGCGGCGGGGACTATGACGTCATCGTCCCCTCCGACTACATGATCTCCCAGCTTATTGAGGAGGATATGTTGGCGCCGCTGGATTACAGTCTGATCCCCAACTTCTCCAAGATCGACCCCAAGTTCCGCAACCTGCCCTACGACCCGGACAACCGCTACACCGTCCCCTACGCCTGGGGCACCCTGGGCATCATCTACAACACGACGATGGTGGACGAACCCATCGACTCCTGGTCGGCGATGTTCGACGAGGCCAACGCCGGGCAGGTGCTCCTCATCAACAACTCCCGGGACGCTCTGGGCATCGCCCTGATGTACCTGGGCTACTCGGTGAACACCACCGACGAAAATGAAATTCGGGAGGCGTACCAGCTCCTGGCCGACGCCGCCGAGCGCGGCGTTTACCAGGGTAAGGTGATGGACGAGGTCTTCCAGACCATGGAGGGCGGCAACGCCGCCATCGCCACCTACTACGCCGGGGACTACCTCACCATGCGGGAGAACAACGAGGACCTGGCCTTCGTGGTGCCCAAGGAGGGGTCCAACTGGTTCGTGGACGCCATGTGTATGCTCAAGGACGCCCGTCACCCGGAGGAGGCCCACGCCTGGATCAACTTCATGGCCTCCACCGACTCCTGCCTGGCCAATCTGGACTACATCTGGTACGGCACCGCCAACCAGGAGGCCATCGAGCAGTACCCCGCCTATTATGAGGAACTCTACGACGAGGAGCTGGATCAGGAGACCTTTGACATCATCCAGACCCCCCCGGAGGTGCTGGAGCGGTGCGAGATGTACCTGGTTTTGCCCAAGGAGACGCGAAACCTCTACAAGGAACTGTGGATCTCCCTGGGCGTTTGAGCGCGTCAAAGGAGGGGCCTTCGGCCCCTCCTTTGTGTTTTGCGGCCCGACTGCGCGCGCCCTTCGGGCACACTTGCGGGCCGAGATGTATTTTCCGCCAGGCGCATGTCCTGGCGGAAAATTTTTATGATACTTTCGCGCCCTTCGGCGCGAAACTCTGCGAGGCTTCCAGATCCGCGAAGTCCGCTGGTATCAGGTAAGGTCAGCCTTGATTTTTTCCCACAGCTCCATGGCCTTGAAGCGGATGACGTAGCCCTGGCTCTCCCCGGTGATCAGCCCCACCTGGTCGTCGGTGAGGCCGCCCAGGGCGGCGGTCTCGGTCACCGAGCCGGTACACAGGGGCGGGAAGACCACGCACCACCAGTTGTGTCCCTCCCCCGCCCCCAGCTCCACCCGCAGGGCAGTGTAGTCCCCGGCGGGGAGGGAGAAGTCGGTGTAGCTCCGGGTGGGAAAACTCTCCTGCCGGAGGCTCACCCGCACCGGGTAGTCGTACCCCTCCGCCGCCACCGTGTCCGCCGCCGTCTGGCCCAGCTTTGGCAGGGCGGCGTTCAGCGCCTCCAGGGCCTCCGAGCGGTCCAGACCGGCCAGGTAGATACCGCACCGGGCCAGCACCGCGTCCCGCACTTTGAGCTTCAGCGCCTGGTCCTGGGGGGAGTCGGAGTTGGCCACCACATGGAGGCGGATCATCCGGTCGGACAGGGCGTTCTGCTCCGTCCCCAGGCGGGCGCCCACCAGCCCGGCGGCGGCCACCGCCATGAGCAGCGCCACCTCCCAGCGGCGCAGCCCCTGCCGCTTCAAGGTCTTCTCCATAAAAAACCATTCCTCTCCAAACGCGGATACCTGAGTTTGGACAGGGATGGCGATTTTTATACGTTGTGACAGTAAAAGGTCTCCGGCCAGGTCTCGGAAAGCTCCCCCCAGGCCGCCTGGGCCTGGGCCTCGTCGTCAAAGACGCCGAAGACGGTGGGGCCGGTGCCGGAGAGGTTGGCGCCCAGGGCGCCGTGGGCGATGAGGCGGCTTTTGATCTCCTCCACCACCTTGCCCTGCCGGGCGGGCAGCACGTCCTCAAAGACGTTGTAGAGCCGCCGGGCCACCCCGGCCAGGTCGCCCGCCTCCAGGGCCTTTTGCACCCCGGCGGTGTCCGGGCGGCGGCGGATCTTGTGGCTGTCGATCTCCGCGAAGAGGGCGGGGGTGGAGATGGAGAAGCCGGGCTTACACAGCACCAGGGCGCACCGAGGCAGGCGGGGCAGCGCCGTGAGCACCTCTCCCCTCCCCTGGGCCAGGGCGGTGCCGCCGGCGACGCAGTAGGGCACATCGGAACCCACCGCCTCCCCGATCTGCCGCAGCGCTTCTTGGGGCAGGTTCGCCCCGGTGGCGCGGTTGAGGTAGCGCAGCACCGCCGCCGCGTCGCTGCTGCCGCCGGCGGTGCCGGCGCAGACGGGGATGTGCTTTTCGATCTGGATGGTCAGCGGCTCCACCTCCAGGCCGGTGGCCTGGGCGAAGCACAGCGCCGCCTTGGCCGCCAGGTTGCCCGGCCCGGTGGGGAGGAAGGGCAGGTCGGTCTGCACCCGGACGCCCTCCCCGGCGTGGGAAAAGCGCAGGATGTCCGCCAGGTCCACCGACTCCATCACCATGACCAGCTCGTGGTAGCCGTCCTCCCGCCTGCCCAGCACGTCCAGGGTCAGGTTGATCTTGGCGTAAGCTCTCTCCTCGTTCATCGGATCCTCCTGGCCTCCAGGTAAAACCGCTTGTCCTGGGCCTCCCCCATGGAGAAGGTCTTCCGGGGCAGCACGCCGTCAAAGATCACCGTGGGGAACAGCTCCTCCTTGGCCATGCCGGGGAGCAAAAAGCCCAAATTCCCCGGCTGGGCCGCCAGGGCACGCACCACGTCGCCGCCGTGGATATAGTCCACCCTGGCCTCCGGGTGGCTGAGCAGCCAGTCGTCCAAAAACCGCTGGAGCGCCCCTACGGCCAGCCGTCCGGCGGCGCGGGGCAGGGTGAGCGCCCCCTCGCCTCCGGCGTGGACGCAGGTAATTTGATGTCCCTCGCCGTCGGCGGGATAGGCGGCCTGCAAATCGGCCAGCACCGCCTGGGGGTCCACGCCGAAGAGGACCCGGTGGATGGGTTCAAACTCCAGGGCGGGGTCGTGGAGGTTCACCAGCTCCACCAGGGCGTACCGGGCCAGGGGGTTGGCCCGGTCCTGCTCATAGCACGCCTTGGCGGTGGCCAGAGAGTGGTTGCCGTCGCCCACGGCGAAGAGCAGCACCGGCTTGCCGGGGGCGTTGTAACGCTCCTGGAAGCGCGCCGGGTCGGCCAGGGCGGACAGGGCGACGCGCACCCGCTCCGTCTGCGCCCAGGTGAGTTTCCAGCCCCGGATGTGGCCGCCGCGCTCCATCAGGTCGAAGTCGTAGAGGGGTTCCATCTCCCCGGTCTGGTGGGCCAGAGGGGCGATCACCGTCTGCTCCGGGTCGTCGGCCAGGAGCATCACGTGGGGCAGCTCCAGGGCCGCCCCCTGCCGAACCTTCACCCGGGGCGGGATGCGCTCCAGCACCGTGCCCTCGGTGGCGCGGATGAGGGAGTCCGCGCCGGGGCGGTAGTCGTACCGCTCCAGGTCAACCTGGCCCACCAAGCCCCGGCGGACTTTGCCGTCCGACTGCGTCCGCTCCACGTAGATGAGGCACGGCCCCAGCGCCCGGAGAACGCCCTGGGCCAGGTAGTTTTCCATGGCGGCGTGGATGTCCGCCACATGGCGCTCCACCTCCGGGGCGTTCAGCTTGCTCTCCGGCAGGATGAGGCGCAGGGCGGACGGGGTCTCCCCCACCCGCTCCTCCACCCGCTGCCAGTACTCCGGCTGGGAGGTGTACTGGTCGCAGGCCACCACGCTCCAGCGCGTCCAGTCCGCGCCGGGCTGGGGCAGCAGAATTTCCCCCGGGCCGAAGCCCAGGGCGTCAAAGGGGACGTCCATCAAAGGGCACCCCGGATGGCGCGCAGCAACTCGTCGAACTCCTCGTAGGCGGGCAGCTCCGGGTGGTCGGCCTTGATCTGGGGGGTACTCTTGAACAAAAAGCCGGCCTTGCTGGCCTGGATCATGGCCAGGTCGTTGAAGCTGTCCCCGGCGGCGATGGTGTCAAAGCCCATGGACTGGAGCGCCTTCACCGTGGTGAGCTTGGACTGGGGACAGCGCATCTGGAAGCCGGTGATGGTCCCGTCCGGGGCCACCTCCAGGGTGTTGCAGAAGATGGTGGGCCAGTTCAGTTTCTCCATGAGGGGCTTGGCGAACTGCTCGAAGGTGTCGCTCAAAATGACCACCTGGGTCAGGGTGCGCAGCTCGTCCAGAAATTCCTTCGCTCCGGGGAGGGGGTCGATGGTGGCGATGGTGGCCTGGATCTCCCGCAGGCCCAGGCCGTGCTCCTTCAGGATACCCAGCCGCCAGTTCATCAGTTTGTTGTAGTCCGGCTCGTCCCGGGTGGTGCGCTTCAGCTCCGGGATGCCGCTGGCTTGGGAGAAGGCGATCCAGATCTCCGGCACCAGGACGCCTTCCATATCGAGACATACGATGTTCATAGCTGTTTCTTCCTCTCTTGATTAGATGGTCTTCAAAAACCGCTCCAGGCGGGTCAGCGCCTCGGCCAGATCCCGCATGGACGCGGCGTAGCACGCCCGAACATACCCCTCGCCGCCGGGGCCAAAGGCCGAGCCGGGGATCACCGCCACCCGCTCGGCGGCCAGGAACCTGTCGCAGAACTCCTCGCTGGTGAGGCCGGTGGAGCGGATGCAGGGGAAGGTGTAGAACGCGCCCCGAGGCTCAAAGCAGTCCAGGCCCAGCCTGCGGAAGCCGTCCACCAAAAACCGCCGGCGGCCGTCGTACTCCTCCCGCATGGCCTCGATGTCCCCGTCGCCGTGCTCCAGGGCCTCGATGGCGGCGTACTGGCTGGTGGTGGGGGCGGACATGATGGCGTACTGGTGGAGCTTGGTCATGGCGGCGATGACGGGCTTGGGGCCGCAGGCGTAGCCCAGCCGCCAGCCGGTCATGGAGTAGGCCTTGGAAAAGCCGTTGATGACGATGGTGCGCTCCTTCATCTCCGGGAGGTTGCCCATGGAGACGTGGTGCTGGCCGTAGGTCAGCTCGGCGTAGATCTCGTCGGAGACCACCATGATATCCGTGCCCCGCAGCACCTCCGCCAGGGCCTCCAGGTGCTCCCGGCCCATAATGCCGCCGGTGGGGTTGTTGGGGAAGGGCAGTACCACCGCACGGGTCCTGGGGGTGATGGCCGCCCGGAGCTGTTCCGGGGTGAGGCGGAATTCGTCCTCCGCCAGGGTCTCCACCGGCACCGGCACCCCATGGAGCATGGACACCAGGGGGCCGTAGCACACAAAGGAGGGGGTGGGGATGATCACCTCATCCCCCGGCTCCAGCAGACAGCGGAACGCCAGGTCCAGCGCCTCGCTGCCGCCCACGGTGACCAGCACCTGGCCGTTGGGGGCGTAGTCCAGGTCGAAGCGGCGCTTGAGATACCGGGAGATGGCCGCCCGCAGGTCGGACAGGCCGGCGTTGGGGGTGTACTTGGTGAAGCCCTTCTCCAGGGAGTAGATCCCCGCGTCCCGGATGTGCCAGGGGGTCTGGAAGTCCGGCTCCCCGATGCCCAGGGAGATGCCGTCCTCCATCCCCTGGAGGAGGTCAAAGTATTTCCGTATGCCCGAGGGCGGGATGGCCCGGACCCGGGAACACAAGATCTTTTCGTAGTCCATCACTCAAACACAAACCTTTCTTCCTGGGTCTCCTGCTTTTCAAAGATCAGGTGCTTCTCCTTGTATTTCTTCAGGATGAAGTGGGTGGCCGTGCCGGTGACCCCTTCGATGGGAGACAGCTTCTCCGCCACGAACAGGGCCACCTCCTTCAGGGTGCGGCCGGAGATGATGACGGTGAGGTCGTAGGCCCCCGACATGAGGTAGACGCTCTCCACCTCGTCATACTGGTAGATGCGCTGGGCGATGCGGGCAAAACCGTCGCCCCGCTGGGGGGTGACCTTCACCTCGATGAGGGCGGTGACCGCCTCCCGCTGGGTGCGGTCCCAGTCCACGATGGCCTTGTAGCCCAGGATGACCTTCTCCTCCTCCAGCCGGCGGCGGGTCTCCTCCACCTCCTGGACCGACACGTTGGCCATGGCGGCCAGCTGGTCGTTGGTGAGGGTGCAGTCCTCCTCCAAAAGCTGTAACAGCTTGAGCATAGTTGCCTCCTCCTCCCCCGGCCGCGCGGCCGGGGAAAAATATGATGTACTATTATACCGGACTTCCCCAAAAAAGGCAACGCCCTTCTGGACAAAGGGGGAAAAAATTGATATACTTGGCCCACAGAGTTAGGGAAGGAAGTGGATCATGAGCGGAACGCTGTATCTCGTCCCCACCCCCATCGGCAACCTGGGGGATCTCTCCCCCCGGGCGGCGGAGACGCTGGGGGCGGCGGATTTCGTGGCCGCGGAGGACACCCGGGTCACCCTGAAGCTGCTCAACCACTTTGGGATCAAAAAGCCCCTGGTGGCCTACTACCGCCACAACACCCAGGCCGGGGGGCAGACCATCCTCCGGCGGCTGCTGGCCGGGGAGAACTGCGCCCTGGTGTCCGACGCGGGCACCCCGGCGGTGAGCGACCCCGGGGAGGAGCTGGTGGGGCTGTGCGTGGCCCACGGCATCCCCGTCGTGGCCCTGCCCGGCCCCTGCGCCCTCACCACCGCCCTGTCCGTCTCCGGTCTGCCCACCGGGCGGTTCACCTTCGAGGGGTTTCTGGCCATGAACAAGAAAAACCGCCGGGATCACCTGAAGAGCCTGGAAAACGAGGAGCGGACGATGATCTTCTACGAGGCGCCCCACAAGCTCGCCTCCACCCTGGCCGACCTGTGCCGGACCTTCGGGGCGGAGCGCCCGGTGGCCCTGTGCCGGGAGCTGACCAAGCTCCACGAGGAGGTGGTCCGCACCACCCTGGGCCAGGCGCTGGAAAAATATGAGGCGGAGCCGCCCCGGGGGGAGTTCGTGCTGGTGGTGGCCGGGGCCGCGCCCCAGGCGGCTGCCCCTCCCTCCCAGGAGGACGCTTTGGCGCGGGTGGCCCAGCTGCGGGGGAAGGGGCTGAGCCTCAAGGACGCCGCGAAACAGGTCTCCCAGGAGCTGGGGCTTCCCCGAAACCAGCTCTACGCCCTGGCGGTGGAACAGGAGCGGTAAACAAAACGCCCGGCATCACGACGATGCCGGGCGTTTTTTGGCTCTAAAGGGCGGGTACTTACCGGGTCAGCTCCCGCAGGCAGTTGGCGCAGATGTTCTTCCCGTGGAAGACCTTGGTGTCCTGGGCGTCACCGCAGAAGACACAGGCGGGCTGATACTTCTTCAGCACCACGCAGTTGCCGTCCACGAAGATCTCCAGGGAGTCCTTCTCCGCGATATCCAACGTGCGCCGCAGCTCGATGGGCAGCACGATCCTGCCCAGCTCATCTACCTTCCGCACAATGCCGGTCGACTTCATTTCAAACAGCTCCTTCCAACATCGTCTCCCGCAAGTTGTGGTGGGCGTTATTATATCGTATTCAGTCGAAGGTTGTCAACGGCATTTTACAGGTGATTTTCTACAAAAAATTCTCGCCCTTTTGGAATAACCGCCCCGCCTTTCCCATATAGGTAAAATTCGGAAAGGGAGGTGACCGCTGTGGCGATGAGCGCGCTCTGGGTGGGGATGATCGTGGCGGCGATCCTGTGCGCCCTGATCACCGGCCGGACCGACGCGGTGGCCGCCGCGGCGGTGAGCGGGGCGGCGGACGCGGTGGAGCTGTGCCTGTCTATGGCGGGGCTGCTCTGCCTGTGGATGGGGGTCATGGAGGTCATGCGCCGCTCCGGGCTGAGCGAGAAGCTGGCGCGGCTGCTGCGGCCGCTCCTCCGGCGGCTCTTCCCCGCCTTCGCCGGGGAGGAGGACGTGATGGCGGCGGTGTCGGCCAACCTGTCGGCCAATCTGCTGGGGCTGGGCAACGCCGCCACCCCCCTGGGGCTGGAGGCCTCCCGGCTGATGGCCCGGCGCACGCCGGGGGTGGCCTCCGACGGGCTGTGTATGTTCGTGGTGTGCAACACCGCCTCCATCCAGCTCATCCCCACCACCGTGGCCAGCCTCCGCTCCGCCGCGGGCTGCGCCACCCCCTTCGACATCCTCCCCGCCACCTGGCTGGCCTCCGCCCTGTCCGTCCTGGCGGGGGTGACGGCGGCCAAGGTGCTGGCGCTGGTCTGGCGAAAGTGAGGCGGCGGAAAATGTCCCTTTTCTTCGACCTGACCATGCCGGGGATGATCGCCCTCATCGCCCTGTGGGGGATGGTACGGCGGGTGGATGTGTACGACGCGGTGGTCCAGGGGGCGTCCGGGGGGCTGGGCGTCCTGGCGCGGATCGCCCCGCCGCTCATCGCCCTGCTCACGGCGGTGGCCATGCTCCGGGCCTCCGGGTTTCTGGAACTGTGCGCCCGGTGGGCCGCGCCGCTCCTCCTTCGGCTGGGCATCCCGCCGGAGACGGTGCCCCTCCTGCTGGTGCGGCCCATCAGCGGCTCGGCGGCCCTGGGCGTTGGGGCGGATCTGATGGCCACCTACGGCCCCGACTCCCAGATTGGCCGGACGGCGGCGGTGATGATGGGTTCCACCGAGACCACCTTCTACACCATCGCCGTCTACTTCGGCGCGGCAGGGGTCAAAAAGACCCGCTACGCCATCCCCGCCGCCCTGTGCGCCGACTGCGTGGGTTTTTTCACCGCCGCCCTGGCGGTGCGGCTGTTTTTTCCGGCTTAGGAGAGAAAGACCCCGGAGGGTTACCCTCCGGGGTCCTTTGGTTCAGCCCTTGGGCGTGCGGTCCACGACCAGGGGGCGCATATTGCCGTCGTTGAACTCAAGGGTGACTCTGGTGAACACGTCGCCGCTCTCAAGGTCGCTGGCCTTGGCAAAGGCGTCCAGGTCAAACTCCATCTCGCACTCCTCCCGCTCCTGCGAGGCGTAGAGGAAGATACGGCCGATCTCATAGGTCTCGCTCTTCCACTGCCAGTCGGTGGTGTCCTGCCACGTCTTTTCCTTGGTGAGGATCTGCTCCGCCGTGCCGGGCCTGGAGGTGGGGAATGCTGTGATCATGTTCTTCAACTTCCAGCCTTCGATCTCCACGGACTTCTCCGGGCCGGAGAAGGTGACGCTCTTGATGTCACCGATGGTAGTCCCGCTGAGCTGGGTCGTCCAGTCATGGATGTTGTTTTTATTGGTGTTGTAGACATGGAAGTAGACCTTGTTCCCCAGACCCAGAGCGGCGCCTTCACGGTGGCCGTAGAGGGGCTTGTCCCCCCAAGGCGCCATGGACTCCTCCAACTGATGCTCATAGCCCAGCCAGTCCTGGAAGCTCTCGGTGGTGTTGGCCGCGCCCTCGCCGATGGTGATGCCCTGGTCGTTGCCCAGGTGGGGTACCTTGTTGGCCGCGTAGCTGGGGTCTTTGTTGATGATGTTGGGGATGATGCACTTATCCCCTTCGCCGTCAACATGCCCCAAGCCGTCCAGGCTCACCGAGTCCACATAGGGCGGGATGGCGTCGGCGGGAATGTAGATGTTCCAGATGTAGCGGTGGTCGCCCCCTTCGAGCGTGCCCACCTCCTCGCGGGTAAACACGGCGTCGCCGTCCTCATTGGGGTCGTCGGTCATACCCAGGACCGCGAATTTTCCGTCCCGTTGGACCGCCTGGAAGATGTTTCGGTAGCCCAGGTCGCTGGTGAGGCAGAAGACGCCGTTGTGAAGCGGGCCGCTGTTGTACAGATCCTGATTGTTCCCATAGATGCTGTCCACCGTAAAGGTCAGGTGCAGGGTGTCCCCATTCCAATCGGCCTCAGCTTTCAGGTTTTCATAGGGCGTCTCGATGGGGGTATAGTCCTCCAACTGCTGCACCCAGTCCCGGCCGGCGGTGGTCCGTTTATAGTACCAGTCGCCGTAGTGGGGCATGGTCGAGCCGTCGGGGCGGGAGATGGGCTTGTGGGGGTATTGGTCGGACAGGGTTTTGTCATAGGGCTGGGCTACGGCCCGGGCGTTGGCGGGCTGCTCCGCCAAGGGGCGCACCGTCACCCCGGCGGTATTGCAGACGCCGGCGGGCTGGGCCACGCCGCTGATCAGCGCGTCGCCCCCGGCATAGCACCCCGACGGGGCGGTCTTGCCGCTGGCCACGGCGAACAGGTCCACCGAGCCGCCGGCGGTGGCCGCGGAGCAGGTGGTGTAGCACAGGCCGCTCAGGGTCCCACCCTTCCAGTCGCCCAGGAAGCCGCCGGCCTGGGAGGTCCCCTCCACGTTGGGTTCGGCGGCCACATAGAGGCTGTTGCGGGTGTGTCCGCCGGCGTAGCTGTTGGAGATCGTGCCGCCGGAGAGCTGACCGGCAAAGCCGCCGGAGGTCTTGCCGGTGACCTTCACCGCGGCGTAGCAGTACGCCGTCTGCCCGGCCTCCTGTCCGCCCAGGAAGCCGCCCACCGTCCCCGTGCCGGAGACGGCGTTGGCCTTGTAGAGGGCGTCGGCGTCGCCGCCCTCTACCCGGGCGCCGCCGTACTGGATGGTGGCCTCCTTGTTGTAACCGGCAAAGCCGCCCACATAGCCGGCCGCGCCGCCGTCCACCGCGCTGTTGAGCACCGTGACCCAGTGGGCGGAGTCGCCGATGACGCCCTTCCGGGCATAGCCCACCAGGCCGCCCACATAGCTCTTGGAGTTGCCGTCCTTCTGCGCCACGGTGCAGTTCCGCGCGGTGCAGTTCTGGATCGTCCCCTCCGTGTAGGCCGCCAGGGCGCCGGTGTAGTTGTTGTTGCCCGAGGCGCTGACGCCCTGGATGGCGGCGTCAGCCAGCTGGATATTTTTCAGCGTGGCCGAACTGGCCAGGCGGTAGAACAGGGCAGCATACTGGTTGGAGTCCACGGTGATGGTGGGGACGCTCAAGTTGCGGATGGTGTGTCCGCCGCCGTCATAGGCGCCGCCGAAAGAGGCCTTGTCGGCGTCCTTGGCGTGCATGGTGATAGGCGGCATCTCCAGGCGGTAGGACTGGGGCAGGTCGGAGGCTGTGGGGGCGGCGCTATTGGCCTTCACCGGGTTCCACGCGCCGCCCGACTGGGTGGTGACCCGCAGGCCGCCCACCGTCAGATACCCCTCGCTGTCCACGTCCACATGGCCCTTGTACGCCGAGCCGTCCAGATCCAGCTCCTGGGTCCAGCTCTTGATGTCCGAGGGGTATTTGCGCATATTGTTGAACTGCCGCACCGAGCGGATGGGGATCACATCGCCGCTGCCGTCGGGGATCTCCACCTTGGGGTCCCCGTCGTTGGGGTTGGTCTCCCCGTAGCCGTTGTAGGCGGTCCGGCCGAAATGGGGGTTGAGCCACAGGACGATCTGGCCCGTGTCGCCCTCCGCCCCGGCCAGCGTCAGGCGCAGGAAGTACTTGTCCGCGTCCGCCGCCACGTCCAGGGTCCTATTGGGCAGGCTGTAAGCATAGTAGGCGGGCGTCTCCCCGCTCTGGCTGGGGGTAAAGTCCTCCTTGAAGCCGCCCAGGTAGGTGGTGAGCACCTGCTGGGGCGCGGCGCTCTCCCCAATGGCCACCGCCAGGGGCACCGGCTGGCTCTCCGCGCCCGCGGTGTGGAGCGGGGTGGGGGTGAGGAAGGCGTAGCCGTCGGAGTAGACCGCCCCGGTACGGG
Source organism: uncultured Oscillospiraceae bacterium (assembly GCA_947631595.1). GTDB lineage: Bacteria > Bacillota > Clostridia > Oscillospirales > Oscillospiraceae > MGBC124762. The sequence continues at coordinate 63,803 of CANRLZ010000002.1, read as the reverse complement.
TGAGGTCCAGGTTGCCCTGCTCCACCAGCTTGCCGCCGTCCACCTTCTCCTTGTCGTAGTAGGAGAACTCCGTCTTCAGCCCGGCGCCGGTGTCCACCTGCTCGTAGTAGGCCAAAATGCCTTGAAGCCCCTGCTCCTCTACCAACCAGTCGCCGTAGTGCCGGAGGTCGGTCTCCTCTCCCCCGTCGGCGGGCACGGTGAGGGTGGGGTAGGGATAGGGGGCGCTGAGCTTGGGATCCCGGTTGTTTTCGGCGGTGTTGGGCAGGTTGTAGGGCTGGGCCATCACCGTGTTGTTGCCGCCTTCGACGAAGGCGCTGCCCAGCTTCAGCGCCTGGGACTTCTTCATCTCATCCCCGCCGCTCACCGGAGTGCCCACACCGTTCTCGTTCACGCCGGACTTGACCAGGTAGTAGGCGTTGACGCAGGAGCCTTTGGGGGGGATGAGGCCGTAGACCGTGTCGGCGGGCACAGCGCCATAGTCCACCGCCGCGTAGGCGCGCCGGACGGTGACGGGGTAAGAGGAGCGGTTGGTGTTGGCGGCGTAGGAGCCAAGCATCCCGCCCGCCGCCTGCGCAGCCTGGATGATCGTCCCGGCGGCGTAGCTGTCCTCAATGGTGATGGTGCTGGTGTAGGACTCCTGTATCCCCACCAGGCCGCCCACATTTCTCCCGGTCAGGTGGCCGGCGGCGTAGCTCCTGGAGATGGCGACGTTGCTTGCCATGCCCACCAGGCCGCCGGTGTTGCCGCTGCCGTTCCCCGCCACGGTGGAGGCAAAGGAGTTCTGAATGGTCACATTTTCGGCGATCCCGAACAGGCCGCCGGCGCTGGCGCCCTTGACGTGGGAGGTATCGGTGTACTGGGTGAGGTAGACCTGGCAGTTGTCCGCCACCACCTGGTTGGTGGAGCCGGTGTTCTTTCCGGCCACACCGGCCACAGCCCCGGCGGACAAGCCGCCGTTCACCGTGGCGTCCACCAGAACGATGTTGGACAGCCTGCCCTTGTCAAAGTTGCTGAACAGGCCGCCGTTGGGCATCCCGCTGGCGTCCATGTTCTCAATGGCCAGGCCGCCGCCGTCATAGCTGGTCAGGTTGGGGTTGTAGATGGAGGAAAACTTCCGGCCCGCATAGGTCTCCGCCCAGGAGTAGACCGCCCCGCCGGCCTCGTCCGCCGACCGGGCAAAGTCGATGACCTGGGTCTGGCGGGCGGCGGTGATGGCGGAGTCCAGGTGGGACAGGGAGCTGCTCAGGTTTTGGAGGTGGCGGCCATAGGCCACGTCCACCGTGTCGCCGCTCCGGGCGGCGAAGAGGCTGTTGGTGGTCACCGTGGCGGTCTTGGGCAGGGCCACGATCTCCTCCCCCCCGTCGGACTCATACCAGACGGTGACGCTGACGGTGACGTCCTTGCCGGGGGTGATGGCGTCGCCCACCCACTGGGAAAACGCGCCGCCCACCGTCCAGCCGGCGGTGTTCTGGGTACTGTTGCGGTTGTAGCCGGAGGAGTTCAGGGTGTCCAGCACCACCGTGGCCGTGGAGCCGCTGCGGAACGCGCCGCGGCTCACCAGGGTCACGGCGGAGGTCTCATCGCTGAGGGAGACGGTGAGGTACACCTTGCTCTGGTCGATGGTGGGCAGCCAGGAGGCGTCGCCGGATCTGATCTCCAGCACCAGCTCCTCGGCATTGGTCAGCTTCAGCTGGGGCTTGGGCAGCTCCATGGCGCTGGGCCGGGCGAGGTCCAGGGCGCCGTCCGCGCCGTAGTACCCCACGGGGAAGCCTCCGGAGGCGCGGGCGAACGCCTGCCGACCCTTTTGGGCGCGGCAGGAGTTTGTCCCGTCTGTATACTGGCAGAGCTTCTGATAGGCGCTCTCGTCCAGCGCCCGCTCCGCGTAGAACACGCCGTACACCGCGCCGGAGGCGGGGTCGAACTCCACCAGGTAGCTGTTCCCCGCCAGGTCCGACTCGATGGAGCCGGGCAGCACCAGCCAGTCCGGCTCCGCCCCGGCCACGTCGGTGGAGACGTACTTCAGCTCGGTGCCGCTCTCCAGGCCGCTGACCGCCCCGGCGGGCACCGCCTTGGCCGGACGGCCCACGCCGGCGGACACCTCCAGCGCATCCGTTGAGGCGGAGCGCAGGGCGGTGAGGTGGTTCTGCGCCGCTACGAAGATGGCCCGGGCGTTGTCGTCCAGCTCGGTGTACTTCAGCGTCCGCTGGTAGTGGAGGACGGAGGGCACCGCCACCGCCGTCAGGACGGCAATGATGCCCACCGTCACCAGCACCTCCGACAGGGAAAAGCCCCGCCGGGCGCGGCGATCTGTCCTATGTCTTCTCATGGCGCTACCACCTCATTCCTTGGCTCTTTCCGGGCCGGTCGAAAGCTCTGCTCAGATCCCCGCGGTCAGGCGGGGGTTGAGGGGGGTCACGGTGTAGGTCAGCGACCACAGCGGCTCTCCGGGCGTGGCGCACACGGACAGGTCCACCTGTACGCTCTTCACCTTGTCCCCGTCCAGGTCGGCGCGGAAGGTCAGCTCATCCAGGGTCAGACCGCTGTACGCCATCTCCCCGAGGAGGGCGTAGGGGGCCGTTCCGGCGGCGGAGACCCGCCGGGCGACCAGATGGCCGTCGTCCAGCTCCAGGCGGACGCCGGGGCCATAGGTGCCGCTGTCCAGCACCACGCCGGTGTCCTCCACCCGGGCGATCTGCCCGTAGCGGATCTGGTCGGCCACCGCCTGGGCGGCGGTGGCGGCGACGGTCTGGGCGTCGGCCACGCGGATGGCCCTGGCCCGGTCCTGGAGGGCGTTGCTGATGCCGGAACAGGCAAGGGCGCTCATGAGGGACAAAATCAGCAGCGTCACCAGGCACTCCACCAGGGAGAAGCCCCCCCTGGCCCTGCGTCTCTGCCTCTTCACGGCCCCACCTCCCCGTAGGCGGTGAGGGGGATATCCCCCTGGGTGTAGCTGTGTACGTCGGGGATGGTGATCGTCGTCCGGCCCGCGCCGGACAGACGCACGGTGAGGGCGGGGTCGGCGGCGGTGAAGACGTGGGTCTCCACCGCGGAGAGGTCGCCGTAGAACCCGCCGGCGCCGTCCGCGCCCAGGTCCATCTCCCGGGCCTGCCGGTTGATGCCCATGGACGCCATGATCATACTGGTGAGCAGGAGGATCGCCATCCCGCAGACCAGGATGGCCGCCAAGACCTCCGCCAGGGTCTCCCCCCGGACGGCGCGGCGCTTTTTGCTTGTCATAGGCACCCCTCCTTTAGCCCTGGCGGATGAGCGCTCCGTCCAGCGGCCAGGTCACCGTCACGCTCTGGGTGGTGACGCGGTCGTCGGAGGGGCCGTCGGTGGTCTGGGTCGTCTCCACCTCGGCGGGGATGGTGAGGGTGGTGACGTAGTAGGCGGCGGTGTTGCCGGCGCCGTCCGTCTCCTCCAGCCGGAAGCGGGCGGTGAGATTGTAGTCCGCGTCCATGGTCAGCTCCCACTTCACCTGGCTGAGCAGCGGCTCCGCCCCGGCGGCGTCCGCCTGGACGGAGAGGTTTTTGGCCGAAAGGTCGTCGCCGCTGGGGGCGAGCGGCCGGGGCCGATTTCCCTTGCCATACCAGTCGTCGGGCACTTGGGTGGCCAGAAAGAGTCCCTGGGCCTCCCCCTCCAGCCAGGGCTGGAAGGCGCCGGTGTAGACCCCGGGGTCGGTGGCCAGGGAGTATTCCGGCCCGACGGTATGCCAACTCACCGCCCCGGTCTCCGGGTCGGTGGTGGAGTAGTGGGTATAGTGCTCGGTGAGGGCGGCGGAGGCGTTGTACTCCCCGGCGCACAGCTCATCCCGCACCAGGCGGGCGGCGGAGGCCACGGCCAGATAGCGCTGCTGGTCCTGGCGGGCGTGGGTGTAGCGCCCGGCGTTGGAGGTGGCGGCGGTGAGGGCGGCGGCGCCCGCCATGGCGCACACCAACAGCAGCAGCAGTCCCATGAGGATGGACGCGCCCCGGCGGCTCTTCAGTTTTGCCGCGACGGCCCTCATGACCCGGTCTCCTCGGTGTTCTCGTCGGGGGTGACGGCGTTGGGGGCGTACTCGTAGAATGTGATGGTGCCGGAGACGGTCTGGGGGCCGGTGAGGATGTCGCTATTGGTGGTCTGCCGGGTATCGCGCAGGTTGATGTTGCTCCACCCGCCGTCGCCGGTGTAGGGGGCGATGGAAAGGGTATTCATCAGCGAGCGGTTCCCGGTGTGGGCGAGCTGCTGAATGATGCTCCGGGCGACCTCGTAGGACGGGGCGTCAAAGGTGAACTGCACCCCCCGGGTCGCGATCTTGTCCTGGAAGGAGACCTCGGAGAAGTTCAGGTCGTACTCCAGCTCCCCGAAGATGTGGTTGAGCTGGACCATAAGGCTCTCGGCGTTGTCGTAGAGGGGCATGACGGTGATCTGGTCCTGGGGCATGACGAAGATCTCGTCCAGCTCCTGCTTCATCTGAGCGTACTTCAGGCTCTTGGCCTGGGCGAACTGGAGCTGTAACTCCGCGTCCTCCTTCTCCGTCTCCAGCCGGGCGAGTTCGGCCTTCACCGGGTAGTGAACCACCAGGGCGTAAAGCCCCACCAGCATCACCACCACCAGCACCAGCAGAAGGATCTTCTCCCGGCGGGTAAAGCTGCGCGTCATCATGTTCCGGCCACCTCCCCCTCCTCCACGGCGTCGGCCAGCAGAATGGTCATCTCGGTGGTGCGCTGCACCGCGCCGTTGTCCGCGGTGGTGGCGGCGGTGGAGACGAATACCTCGCTCACCAGCTTATCCGCCTTCAGGCGGTTGATGAGGTCGGAGGTGTTCCGAAGGGTCAGCCCCTCCAGGGACATATCCAGCCGCTTCTCCGCCAGGGCGAGGCGCTGAACCCGGCAGACGGGGAAGATCTCCCGCTCCACCAGGGCCAGGACGTCCATGCGGTCGGCCAGGGTGCGGTCGAAGTCCTTGTAGGTGTACTGGTTGTACCGCTCCTCCACCTCGTCGTAGTCGGCGTAGGCGGCCTGGAGGGCGTCGATCTGGGACTCGATGTCCTCCACCTCGCGGCGGGCGGCGGCCACCTGGGCCAGGCGGTCGGCCACGGCGAACTTGCCCACCAGCGCGGCCAGCAGGAGGACGGCGACCACCAGGGGAACGACCCTGGCCGTCTTCAAAAACTTCCGCTCCCGGACCACCAGGTTCAGCGTGGTCTTGGAGGCGATGGCTTTGTTGTCCTTCTTCACCGTGTCCTCACCCCCTCTGCAACGCGGCGCCCAGAGCCAGGAGAGAGGCGGGGGGCTGGGTCAGGGTGGGCAGCAGCTTCTCCCAACCCTCCACCGGCACGGACAGCGTGCCGCGCAGGGTCTCCATCAGCGGGGCGATCTGCGCGCCGCCGCCCCAGCAGCAGATCCACTCCACCGGCTGCTCGGCGTTGCTGTAATTGTAGTAGTTCACCGCCTTGAGCACCTCCAGGGCGATGTGGCTGTAGATCTCGCCGCAGGCCTGGAGGTTCTGGCAGTCCTCGTAGTTGCTCTCCCGGTAGGTGCAGGCCACATAGGGCGCCACGTTGAACTGCTCGGCGATCACCTGGTCCAGGGCGGCGCAGCCGAAGTCCAGGGTACGGTCGGACTGGTGGAGGCCGTCCCGGAGCATGTGGATGTTCACCGCCGCGTGGCCCAGGTCCAGCAGGCAGGTGCTGCCCCGGGCGGCCTCGCCGGAGAGGCGGCGGCAGAGGTTGGTGTAGGCCATCTCCTCCGGGATGGCCACCCGCAGGCGGAAGCCCGCCCGGCGGAGGATGTCGTCGTAGGCGGCCACGGTCTCCTTGGCCACGGCGGCGGCCAGGAGGTCCAGACCGGCGCCGTCCTCGGTCTTGCCCAGGACGGCGTAGTCGTAGGTGTACTTCTCCTTCTCCTGGGTGATGAAGTCCCGGAACTCGTAGGAGAGGTTCACCTTGAGCTGGCTGTGGGTCATGGCGGGCACGTCGAAGCGGCGGCAGAAGCACTCGTTGGTGTGGAGCACCAGGCTGACGTGGCCGGTGGGGAGATGGTACTGCTTGCGCAGGCCCTTGAGAAATTCGGTCATGGCGGCGGCGGAGACCACCCGTCCGTCCCGCACCAGCCCCTCGGGCAGCGGCTCGGTGACGGACCGCTTGGGCTGCTTGCCGTCCCACAATACCAAGTGGACGGCCCGGCTGCCGATATCGACGCCCAGGCATGCTTGGGCCATGGCGATCCCTCCTTGTCTCGCGCCGGAGCGCGGAAAAAAACGTGGTGGATGTTCCAATGCTCCCTCAGAAGAGTCCCAGGTACCACCCCAGAACCTGCTGGGAGAAGAGCAGGGTGGGCCAGGCGGCCAGGGCGATGGCCGGGCCGAAGGGGAACTCTCTGCCCCGCCCCACGCCGGTGAGCGCCGCCGCCGCCAGGCCGGTAAAGCAGGCAACGATCACCAGCAGCAGGCCGCCCCCCGGCCCCAGGTAGAGGCCCAGCAGGGCCAGCAGCTTGATATCCCCGCCGCCCATGGTCTCCCGGCCCATGACCTTGTCGGCGATCAGGCTCACCGCCAGAACGCCCCCGCCGATGGCCACCGCCCCCGCCAGGCCCAGAAGCAGGCGGCGCAAGGGGGCGGGGTGGGCGGGGAGAAAGGCCAGGAAGCCCGCCGCCCCGATGAGCATGGGCACTCCGGGCAGCTCCATGGTGGCGAGGTCGACCAGGGAGAGGTAGAGCAGGACGCAGGCCAGGAGCAGAAGCTCCAGGGTCTGGAGGCCCAGGCCAAAGCGCCAGACCACCGTGACGAACACGGCGCCCAGGAGGCACTCGGTCACCAGGCACGTGGCCCCGATCTTGGCCCCGCAGGTACGGCACCGGCCCCGCAGGGCCAGGTAGCTCACCACCGGGATCAGGTCCAGGGGGGTCAGGGTCCGGCCACAGCTTTCGCAGTGGGAGCGGCCCCGCCAGGGGCGCTTCTCCCCCGCCGCGGCCCGGCCGGCCAGGCAAGTGAGGAAGCTGGCCAGACAGGCGCCCAGGGCGAAGGCCAGGAAGAGGAGGTAGGCCGTCAAAAGCGGCCCGAAGTCGTTGGGCATAGGCGTTTGCTCCTGTGGTTTTTCCGCTCCGGCTAAGATAGCCAAAAGCAGGGGAAAAGGGTCAGAGTGTCCTCTGGCCCCTTTCCCCCGCCGGGGGGCGCGGTGCGCCCCCACGGGAGGTAGTTAAAATTTAGGCGTTAACATCCTTGATTTCGACAATGTAGGTGCCAACGGGATCGCTCGGAATGCTTTCCGGCCCAGACGTGAACTCAACGTCAGACATCTCGCCGCTCTTGTCGACGGACGCCGTAACGTACCAGGGACCCGCCTCGGGAGCGGTATCATCGGTCAAAATCTTGGTGACGCCGGCGGCCCGGACGGCGCGGACGTTGGCGTCGATGGCGGTCTGCTTGGCGTCACCGATGGCGCCGGTGAACAGGGGCACCGCCACCGCCACCAGAATCGCCAGGATGGCCAGCACCACCAACAGCTCGGCCAGGGTGAAGCCCTTCTTCTTGTTGACCTTCTTCATACTTTTTTCCTCCTTTTATTGGGATGTTTTTTATTCCAACGCGGAGAGGTCTGCCCCGCGATTGAAACCGTTTGGATCAGCCGCCCACCATGGTCTCCATGGTAAACATGGGGACGTAGATGGCGATGACGATAAAGCCCACCAGCACGCCCAGGAAGATGGTCATCATAGGCTCCAGCATGGACACCGCCTTGGCGGAGGCGGCCTCCGCCTCCTCGTCGTAGTAGGAGCCGATCACGTCCATGGTCTCCTCCAGCTCGCCGGTCTCCTCCCCCACCCCCACCATCTCAATGAGCATGGGCGGCAGGTACGGGTTGTCCGCCAGGGCCTTCCCCAGCCGCCGGCCGGACTCCAGGTCCACCACCGCCTCGCTCAGCGTCTTGGCGATGGCGGCGTTGTCCATGATCTTGGCGATGATGGTGATGACCTGGGTGATGGGCAGACCGGCGGTGAGCAGGACGCTCAGGGTGTTGGCGAACTGGCTGGCGGCGTTCATGACGCCGATGTTGCCGATCACCGGGAGCTTCAGGCTCAGCCGGCCGATGGTCAGCGCCCCCTGGGGGGTCTTGCGGTAGAGCTTGTAGCCGATGATGACCGCCGCCAGACCGGCGATCAGGAAGGGCCAGCCGCGGACGAAGAAGTGGGAGAGTCCCATCAAAATGCGGGTGGGCAGGGGCAGCTCCACCCCCATCCCCTCGAACATCGTGGTCATGGTGGGCACCAGCTTCACCATCACGATACCCACCACCACGAAGGACATGATGAGCAGGATGATGGGGTAGGTCAGGGCGCTCTTGACCTTCCGCTTGACCCGGTTGGACTTCTCGTAGTAGGTCTTCAGCCGCTGGAAGCAGGTCTCCAGCGCGCCGGACTCCTCCCCCGCCCGCACCGTCTCGATGAAGGTGGTGGGGATCTTCTTGCCGTTTTTCTCCAGACTCTGGGCCAGGGAGTACCCCGCCGCCACGTCGGCGGCGCAGGCGGTGAGGATGCGCTTCATCAGCTTGTCGCTGGTCTGATCGGCGATCAGCTCCACCACCCGGCCCATGGGCAGACCCGCCCGGATCATGATGGCGAACTGGCTGGCGGTGAGGCTGAGCACCTTCTCGCTCACCCACAGCGGCTCGTTCAAATCCACGTGGACGCCCTGCTTCTCGGTCAGTTCGGTGATCTTCTCCACCACCAGGGACTGGGACTTGATCTGGGCCACGGCCTCGTACTCGCTGTACGCCTCGATCACGCCGTTGACGACCTTGCCCCCGGCCACAGGCCGGGCCTTGTACTTGTAGGTGTTCAAACCCCGGCCCCCCTTAGCCCATCATGGTGTTGCGGCGCATGACCTCCGGGTCCCGGGCGGCCAGGCGGGCGGTCTCGGCGGAGATGATCTGCTTGCGGTAGAGGTTCAGGATGCAGTTGTCCATGGTCAGCGACCCGTCGCTGGCGGAGGTGGAGAGGGTGCTGGCGATCTGGGGGGTCTTTCCCTCCCGGATGAGGTTGCGGATGGCGGGGTTGACCATCATCAGCTCACAGGCGCACACCCGGCCCTGGGTCTTGCGGGGCAGGAGCTGCTGGGACAGCACGGCCATGAGGGTGGTGGACAGCTGCAACCTGATCTGCTGCTGGCGGGAGGCGGGAAAGACGGTGACGATGCGGTCCACCGTCTCCGCCGCGGAACCCACGTGGAGGGTGGCAAAGACCAGGTGGCCGGTCTCGGCGGCGGTGAGGGCGGTCTCGATGGTGTCCAGATCCCGCATCTCGCCGATGAGGATCACGTCCGGGTCCTCCCGGAGGACCGCCCGGAGGCCGTCGGCATAGCTGGCGGTGTGCAGGCCCACCTCACGCTGGCTGATGACGCACTTGTCGGGGTCGTAGATGTACTCGATGGGGTCCTCCATGGTGACGATGTGGCAGGGCTTGGTGTGGTTGATGCGGTTCAGGAGGGCGGCCAGGGTGGTGGACTTGCCCGAGCCGGTCTCGCCGGTCACCAGCACCAGGCCGCGGCCCATGTCCGGGATCTTGCTCACCGCCGGGGGCAGGCCCAGGTCGTCCAGGTCGGGGATGGTCTCGGACAACAGGCGGATGGCCGCGGACAGGCCCAGGCGCTGGCGGAAGATGTTCACGCGGCAGCGGATGGGGCCGGGGAAGGTGATGGCTAAGTCCCACTCCCCCGCCCCGCTCATGTCCACGCCGGGGAGCATCTCCCGGGCGTAGGCCTCGGTCTCCTCCGCCGTCAGGGGGGCGCCGAAGTCCTGGAGGTCGCCGTCCACCCGGAGGCGCACGGGCAGGCCGGGGCAGATATGTACGTCGGACGTGCGGCGCTCCTTGGCCTGGGCGATGAGATCGTTAAGCGGTAGCATTGGGCACCTCCTCGGTGGAATTGATGGTGCGCATACCTTCCTGGATGGTGGTGATCCCCTCCAGCACCAGCCGGACGCAGTTCTGGCGCAGGGTGGTGAAGTCCTCCTTCTGGAGCAGGGCCATCAGCTCCGCCTTGGGGCGGCCCTCGGAGATCATCATCTTGGCCTTCCGGCTGAGCACCAGGACCTCGAACACGCCCTGTCGGCCCTGGTAGCCGGTGTGGTAGCAGTGGGGACAGCCCTTGCCCTTGTAGAGGGTCTGCTGGGCGCCCGGGGGCAGGCCCAGCCAGCGCAGCTCCTCCTCGGAGGCGGTGTACGCCTCCCGGCACTGGGGGCAGATGCGCCGCACCAGGCGCTGGGAGATCATGCCCTTCAGCGCGTCGCCAATCAGGTAGGGTTCCACCCCCATGTCCAGCAGGCGGTTCACCCCGGCCAGGGTGTCGTTGGCGTGGATGGTGGAGAGAACCAGGTGGCCGGTGATGGCCGAGCGCATGGCGATCTCGGCGGTCTCGCCGTCCCGGATCTCGCCCACGGCGATCACGTCCGGGTCCTGGCGCAGGATGGAGCGCAGGCCGCTGGCGAAGGTCATGCCGGTCTTCTCGTTGATCTGCACCTGGTTGACCCGGTCGATGTGGTACTCCACCGGGTCCTCCAGCGTGACTACGTTGGACTCCGGGGTGTTCAGAATGCGGATCATGGTCTGCATGGTGGAGGATTTGCCCGAGCCGGTGGGGCCGACGATGAGCACCATGCCGCTGGCGTTTTCCAGCAGGGTGTGGTACTTGGCCAGGTCGTCCCCGGCAAGGCCCAGGTCCTCCGGCTTGTGGAGGCGGACGTTGCGGTCCAGCAGACGGATGACCACCTTCTCCCCGTGGATGGTGGGGAGGGTGGAGACGCGCAGGTCTACCTCGCTGCCCTTCACCCGGACGGAGACGCGGCCGTCCTGGGGGACGCGGCGCTCGGCGATGTCCATGCCGCCCATGATCTTCAGCCGGGAGATGACCTGCTCCTGTAAGTCCTTGGGGATGGTGACGCCCGCCCGCAGCAGGCCGTCCACCCGCATGCGCACCAGCATCTCCCTCTCCTGGGGTTCCAGGTGGATGTCGCTGGCCCGCATGGTCACGGCCTGCTCCAGGATGGAGTTCACCAGGCGGACGGTGGGGGCGGATTGGCCCTCCGCGTCCAGGTCGTGGGTGGTCTGGGTCTGGGCGGCGGCGGGGCGGCCTTCGGCGGCCACCATCTCCTCGATGGCGTTCACCGCGCCCTCGTCCCCGTAGAGGGCGGCGATGGCGCGGTCCACCGCCACGGCGGTGGCGATCCGGGGGGTCACCCGCTTCCGGGTGGTGGCGCGGACATCCTCGATGGCCACGAAGTTCAGCGGGTCGGCCATGGCTAAGATCAGCTCGTCCTTGACCACCTGGACGGGGACTACGTTGTGCTTTTTGGCCAGGCTCTTGGGCACCAGGCGGGCCAGTTCCGTGGGGATCTTGGCCTTGCTCAGGTCGATGAAGTTGATGCCCAGCTGCATCTCCAGGGCCTCGATCATCTGCTGTTCGGTGATGACGCCGGTGGAGATGAGCACCTCGCCCAGGCGCTTGTGGGTCTCCTTACCCACCTTCAGGGCCTCCTGGAGCTGCTCCTGGGTGATCAGACCGACGGAGACCAACAGGTCGCCCATCCTCATATAGGCCATGTCCGCGCTCACTTCCCTTCCGCCGGGGTCTCTGGTCAAACCGGCGCCCTCCGCGGGGCAGACCGGTAGTACTCTATTCTATGTATCTATTAATGTAACATATCCTCAACAACTTTGCAAGAGATATTGACATATTTTTTGTGAAATTCGACAAAAAAGCCGCCAATCGTTTCCGACTGGCGGCTCTGAGGCGCTGAAAAGGTCACTCCACGGTGATGGAGTTGGATTTTGGGATGATGTTCACATAGCTGTTGCCCTGGCCCAGGGTCAGGGGCGTGCCGTCGGCGGCGGCGTACACCAGGGGGCTGTTCCGGTCGGCCTTGGACCAGGTGATGGGGATGATCTTGCCGCCGCAGGCGAACCAGCCGCTGCCGCTGTATCCGCCCAGGTCCACCCGCATACGGCCATAGTCGTCGATGGCCCTGCAGCTGGCCTGGAGCACCAGGACGTTGGTCACCGCCACCTGCTGGCCGTTGTTTTCGTCCACCAGGGGCGCGTTGTACTCCTCCACCAGGTACTTCCCGGTGGACGCGTCGTAGCGGAAGACGCCGGTCTTGTAGTTGGAAAAGGGCACCTGGATGGTCAGGGCGGCGTCGCCGTTTGCCGGGGCGCCGTCGGCGGCGTAGGTGTAGGGCAGGCTGTACCCGTCCTCGTGATCCTTGCGGAAGGAGAACTCCGGGAAGTGCTGGGTGATGGCGTCGCCGGAGGTAAAGACGCTGTGCTCGTAGCCCTTGCTCTTGACGCGCTCCTTGTCCCGCCAGAAGATGGCGTTATACTTGGTAGAGCGGACGTAGTCCAGGGCGGTGACCCCCCAGCTCTTGATGTCGGCGTAGGCGTCCTCGCTGCCGCCGGCGTGGATGTAAATGGCGTCCAGGCCCAGGGCCAGGTCCAGGTAGTAGGGCCGGGAGGAGCGGATGGAACCCACCTCCCCCACGCCCTCCATGGTCTGGTAGACCCCCAGCATCCGGGTGATCCCGCCCTCGGCCAGGACCTCGTAGATGATGTCCGCCTGGGAGTTGCCGCGCTGGGGCAGGGCGACCTTGATGTTGTTGAGCATCACCGCCACCGGGCGCTGGACGGCGGTCCCCGAACCGGGGATCTCCAGGCCGGTGAGGGGGTTCACCTTCTCCGCCGGGATGGGGGTGGGTTCCGGCGTGGGCGCGGGCGTGGGTTCCGCGGTCGGCGCGGGCGTCACATCGGGCGTGGGCTGGGCGTCCTTCGCTCCGCCACAGGCGGAGAGGGTCAGCAGCAGCGCCAGCAGGAGGGGCAGCAGTCGGGGCAGAGTACGGCGGTCCATTCCGATCACCCTTTCTCGGGAAGTTACCTCTATCATACTACACGCCCCGGAATTATGTCAACAAAAACCGGTCAAAAGACCCGCAGCAGCAAGACCACCACCAGCACCGACGCCGTCAGCACCACCGCCGCCGCCACCAGCGGCTCATAGCGGAAGCCGCCCTCCCGCCGGGCGCTGGGGGCGGCCAGCCCCGCCCGCCGCAGGGCGGCGGAGACAGGGGGGTACAGCACCATGAGGAGCGCCGCGTTGAGTACCCCCTTCACCAGGTTGAACACGGCGATCATGGGCATCAGATCCACCACCGCCGGCCTGGGCATCTGGAAGTACAGGGGGGTGATGAGGTAGTTGAAGGCGATCATGCCCGCCAGGCGGCACACCACCCCCACCGCCAGGCCGGACACCGCCCCGGCGGTCCCGCCCCGACGGCGGTAGAACCACACCGCCGGGCAGATGAGCAGCACCGTGGACAGCACGTTCATCAGAAATCCGTACCATCCCGTGGTGCTCAGGGTGACCGCCTCCAGCAGCGCCTCCACCAAAATCATCATCACCGCCGCCGCCGGGCCGAAGAGGAAGCCGCCGATGCCGATGACCGCATCGATGGCGTCCATGCTGAGGAAGCCACCCACCTTGGGGATGATCTTGCACACCGCCATCACCCCGTAGGCCATGGCGGTGAGCATGGCCATGGCGGCCAGGGTCTTCACGTCGTACTTTGACTTTTTGTTTTCCATATCCCATCGCTCCTCGCAAAAAAGTAACACCTGAAAAGCCATGCCCTCCAGGTGTTACGAAAGCGCCGCGACGCGAGCCGCGCACGTATCTTCTTCCATCCAGACTGTCACTGTCGGTCCCGGAATTGCGCCGGGTCAGCCTCTCATTATAAAGAGAGGGTCGCGGACTGTACCGCCGGTGGGGACTTGCACCCCGCCCTGAAGACACGGTATTCAGTTGTCTTGCGTCCAGTATAGCGCCTGGCGGGGAAAAAGGCAAGAGGAAATCAAAACTCCTTCGCCTTTTCCTTGATGTACGCCTTGAGCCACTTTTCCGTGAGGGGGTGGTCCAGGGCAAAGTCGATGGTGGCCTCCAAAAAGCCGCGGACGTTGCCGGTGTCATACCGCCGGCCCTCAAAGTCCACCGCCACCATCCGGTCCTGGCGGCAGAGTTGGCGCAGGCCGTCGGTGAGCTGGATCTCCCCGCCCACGCCGGGCGAGAGGTTCTCCAGAATGTCGAAGATGGCGGGGGTGAGGACGTATCGGCCCAGGACGGCGTAGTTGGAGAAGATCTCCTCCCGCCGGGGCTTTTCCACCAGGTCGCTGACGGTGAACACGTTGCCCTCCAGGGGTTCCACCTTCAGGGAGCTGTATTTGCTGATGGCGTCGGTGCTCACCTGCTGGACGCCCACGGCGGCGCAGCGGTATTTCTCCGAGGCCTGGATGAGCTGGCCGATCACCGGGGTCTTGGCGCGCATGATGTCGTCCCCCAGGAGAACGGCGAAGGGTTCGTCCCCCACGAAGCGCTTGGCGCGCCAGATGGCGTGGCCCAGGCCCTTGGTCTCCTTCTGGCGGACGTAGAAGATGTTGGCCAGGTCGGCGGCCCGGCGCACCTCCGCCAACTCCCGGTCCTTCTGGCTGGCGTTCAGGCGGTCCTCCAGCTCGGGGTAGTAGTCAAAGTAGTCGTCCATGGCGGACTTGGCGCGGTTGGTGACGATGAGGATGTCCTCGATGCCGGCGGCCACCGCCTCCTCCACGATGTACTGGATGGCGGGCTTGTCCACCATGGGGAGCATCTCCTTGGGCACCGTCTTGGTGGCGGGGAGCATCCGGGTACCCAGCCCGGCGGCGGGGATGACAGCTTTTGTGACTTTCACGGGGTCTCCCTCCTATGTTCCATGATGGTCTCCCGCAGGGCGGGGATGCGCTCCATAAGCCGCAACAGCGGCAGGCCAAGGCCGTAGCAGGCGACGGCCTCCCCCAGGGCGAAGGTGGCGGCGTGGAAACCCAGGGCCGCAAAAAACGCCCCGTTCACCGCCCGGACCTCCGCCCAGGCCCAGACGGGGGGCAGGAGAACCAGATTGGCCAGGATGGGGGGCAGCGGGGCCAGCCAGCGGTTGGGCGCCTTGGCGGTGAACCAGGCGGCCACGGCGGTGGCCAGGGTGCCGAAGACCATGTCCACCACTCCGTATGGGGACAGGACGTTGGCGATGAGACAGCCTAGGGCCAGCCCCGGGGCGGTCGCCGGGAAGAGGAAGGGCAACACCGTCAACGCCTCGGCAAAGCGGAACTGCACGGGGCCGAAGGTGAGGCTGAAGAGGTCGCCAAAATAGCACATGACGGCGTACAGGGCCGCCACCATGGCGGCCAGGGTCAGGTCCCGGACAGAACATTTACCCATGACAAAGAACCTCCATTTTTTGTTTAGAGTGCCCGCGCCAGGCACAGCGTCGGAGGTTCCTTCCCCGGGGCAAGGCGCGCGGCCCCGGGCGGCATCCGCTCCAACGGTTGGACTGGGTGTGGAAACCAGTCGGAGGTATTGTAACACACCTCTCCCCTGTTTGCAAGTAAGCCCGCAGGATCTTTTCCCCGGGTGTGGAGCTGTCCGCGGGCGCGAAAAAGAGGCCGGGTTTTTCTTTCTCCCCGGCCTCCGATACCGCCGCCCCGGCTCCGGGTCAGCGGCGGTTTTGCTGGTACATGAACTCCACGTTCTGGGCGATCAGCTCCCGCTGCTCCGGCCGCAGAGAGCGCAGCCGCTCCAGCAGCGCCCGCTCCCCCTTGGACACCGGGTAGGGCCGCTGGGGGTCGTCGGTGAGGCCCAGGAGGTAGTCGGTGGTCACCTGGTAGTACCGGGCGAAGGCCACCAGCACCTCGTAGGGCACCGTCCGCTTCCCGTTGAGGTAGTTCCCCAGGGCGTTCTCCTGCACGCCGAACACCCCCGCCAGCGTCCGCACCTTCACGTCGCTGTCCACCTGAAGTTCTTTCATCCGTTCGTGAAGCACCATAGGCTATGTCACCTCACCAACCATGATGAACAATTTGTTTGACGATATGTCAAATATTCACAAAATAAAATATTTTTGTTTTATTCGACGAAACTCGACTGATGAGCCACACAATTTGTAATATTATAGCGAAAAAGAGGGCGCCGTCCCTCGGACGGCGCCCTCTCCCATTTCTTGACGGGGGAAAATTACTTGTGATCCACCTTGAACATATGGCGGATGAGGTCCAGGACCTTGCAGCTGTAACCCCACTCGTTGTCGTACCAGGCGACCACCTTCACGAAGGTGTCGGTGAGGTACACGCCGGCGTTGGCGTCGAACACGGAGGTGTTCTCCTCGCCCAGGAAGTCGGAGGAGACGACGGCGTCCTCGGTGTAGCCCAGCACGCCCTTCAGCTCACCCTCGCTGGCCTTCTTCATGGCCGCACAGATGTCCGCCTTGGTGGCGGGCTTGGCCAGGTTGACGGTCAGGTCCACCACGGACACGTCCAGGGTGGGGACACGCATGGAGATGCCGGTGAGCTTGCCGTTCAGGTCGGGGATGACCTTGCCCACGGCCTTGGCGGCGCCGGTGGAGGAGGGGATGATGTTGCCGCTGGCGGCGCGGCCGCCGCGCCAGTCCTTCTTGGAGGCGCCGTCCACCGTCTTCTGGGTGGCGGTGGTGGAGTGGACGGTGGTCATCAGACCTTCCTTGATGCCAAAGTTGTCGTGGAGAACCTTGGCCACGGGAGCCAGGCAGTTGGTGGTGCAGGAGGCGTTGGAGACGAAGGTCATGTCGGGGGTGTACTTGTCCAGGTTCACGCC
Organism: uncultured Oscillospiraceae bacterium; assembly: GCA_947631595.1. Classification (GTDB taxonomy): domain Bacteria; phylum Bacillota; class Clostridia; order Oscillospirales; family Oscillospiraceae; genus MGBC124762. The sequence continues at coordinate 47,132 of CANRLZ010000002.1, read as the reverse complement.
GCAGACGAACATGGGGGTGTCGTCCTTGGAGGGGGCGGACATGACGACCTTCTTGGCGCCGGCGTCGATGTGGGCCTGGCTCAGCTCCTTGGTGAGGAACACGCCGGTGGACTCCACCACGTACTCAGCGCCCACCTTGCCCCAGGGGATGTCCTTGGGGTCCTTGCAGGAGAAGAACTCCACCCGCTTGCCGTTGACGGTGATGGAGTTGTCGTCGTACTCGATGGTGCCGGGGAAGCGGCCGTGCATGGTGTCGTACTTCAGCATATAGGCCGCGTAGTCGGGGGTCATGAACGGGTCGTTGATGCCCACGAACTGGATGTCGTCGCTGCCGATGCCGGCGCGGAACACCATGCCGCCGATGCGGCCGAAACCATTGATGCCAACCTTGATGCTCATTGTAACATTTCTCCTTTTCTACGATATTGGGGCTTGCTTGCTTACGGCAACATGATACCATATTTTCCCCCGTTTGAAAAGAGAACTTTCTGTGAATTTATTCACAAATTTTCCCGCCCGGCGGCGGTTTCTTTGTGAGTTCTTCACCACAGGAGGGGAACTTTGCCCTTTTTCGACACTTTTGCTTGTGCCGCAGGGGAAGATTTGGTATAGTAACAAGAGACGCTGCCTCAACATACTATCTCCATGACTATACGAGAGGAGAGGCCTATGGACGCCAAGCTGTTTCAACAGTCCTTTCAGGAATTTGACCGCCCCGCCCTGCTCAAGACAGAGGAGGGCTGGCTTGAGAACCCCGCCGCCCAGGCCCTGTGCCTGGGCCAGGCGGACCTTGCCCAGTTGGAGGCCGCGGAGGGCGACGCGCTGCTGTGGCTGGCCCGGCAGTTTTACCACGTCTCGGCCAGTCAGACAGACGGAGGCCTTCTGGTCCTGCTCCAGCCCGACTCCTTTTTGTCCTCCGCCTCGGAAAACCTGGCCGGGCAGCTCCGGGATCGGCTCACCGTGGCCTTCGGCGCCGCCTCGTCCCTCAGCGGCCGGCCCGGCCTGCGGGACGACCTGCGGGCGCGGGAGGCGCTGGGTTCCCTCAACCGGGAGCTGTACCGGGTCTTTCGCATGGTGACCCAGCTGGAGCAGTGCATCTCCCCCAACCCCCTGGCCGAACGGATGGGGGCGGTGGATATGGCGCAGTGGTTCCAGCACCTCGCCGACGAGCTGGGCGAGCTTTGCAAAAAGGCCGGGGTGAAGTTCACCGCAGAGAGCGACATCCAGGAACTCACCATGGCCGCCAACCGGCGGGAACTCTCCTATATGATCCTGTCCCTGGCGTCCAACGCCCTGAAAAACCGGCCCCAGGAGGGCGGCCGGCTGGCCCTCTCCATGAAGGCCCAGCAGGGGCAGGTCATCCTCACCGTGGCGGACAACGCCGGGGGCTTTTCCGCCGACTACCTCTCCGCCCCCCTCTGGAATTCCCCCCAGCGGCTGCTGCCCCGGAGAGGTCTGGGGCTGGGGCTGCCCCTGGTTCAGCGGGTGGCCGCCGCCCACCAGGGCGCCATGATGGTCTTCCCCGAGAAGAAGGGCACCCGGGTGGTGATCTCCCTGCCCATCCGCCAGGACGAGACGCTCTTCTCCCAGCCCGAGTCGTCCATGGAGGACGCCCCCGGCTTCTCCCTGGCGAAGATCCTGCTCTCCGACGCCCTGCCCAGCGGCCTCTATTTCCCCGGCTGTGACGGGGAGGACGAATAAGTTTCCCCAACAAAGACCGCCCCGGAGCGACGTCGCTCCGGGGCGGTCATTTTTCCGCTTATTCTTCGGGCAGAAGGGCCTCCAGCTCCTCTTTGGTGAAGTGGTAGGAGTTGTCGCAGAACTGGCACGTCAGATCGGCCTGGCCCTGCTCCTGGATAAGCGCCCGGAGGTCCTTGGCCCCCAGGCTGATAAGGGCTTGCTCCATGCGCGCGCGGCTGCAATAGCAGCGGTATTCCACCGGCGCGCGCTCCAGCACCCGGAGTTGGAAGCCGTCCAGGGCCTCCCGCAGCAGACCCTCCCCGTCCAGACCGCGCTCCAACGCGGCGGTGACCGCCCCCAGGCGGGCGACGCCGGCCTCCACCCGGTCGATCTCCTCGTCGGTGGCGCCGGGGAGGAGCTGGATGAGGTAGCCCCCCGCCTGGGCCACGGAGCGGTCGGTGCCCACCAGCACCCCCAGGGCGCAGGCGGTGGGAACCTGTTCGCTGACGGCGAAGTAGTTGGTCACGTCCTCGGCGATCTCTCCGGACACCAGGGGCACCGCGCCCACATATGGCTCCTTCAGGCCGATGTCCTTGATGACGGTGAGGGTGCCGTCCCGGCCCACGCCGGCGCCCACGTCCAGCTTGCCGGGGGCTTTCAGGGGCAGCTCCACCGAGCCGTCGCCCACGTAGCCCCGGACGTTGCCCGCCCGGTCGGACACCGCCATGACGGTGCCCAGCGGCCCGCCCCCCTTCACCGTCAGGGTGACCGCGCCCCGCTCCTCCTTGAGCTGGCAGCCCATGAGGGAGGCCGCCATCAGCGTCCGGCCCAGGGCGGCGGTGGCCAGCGGCGAGAGGCGGTGGATGGTCCGCGCCCGCTCGGTGAGGGCTTTGGCGGTGATGCTCACCGCCTTGATGTGGGCGTCCTCGGCGATGACGCGAATGAGTTCATCCATCGTATCGTCCCTCCTTCCGGGCGAAGAACCACACCCGGTCGTCCCCCGGCCGGGGGCGGCGGCGGCTCCTGCCGCTGTAACAGCTGATCTGGGCGAAGCCCGCCCGGCGGAGCATATCGGTCAGCTCGTCCAGGGTGTAGGCGTACTCCCGGTGTTCCTCGCTCCCCCGGCGCCAGGTCTGGCCCTCCCGGCGGAAGATGTCCATGGAGTAGGTACACACCCGGCGCTTTTGGGAGAATTCCCCCCGCCAGACGCAGTAGGCGTCCTCCGTCTCGTCCAGGAAGACCTGTCCGTCCATGGCCGCCAGCGCCTCCGGGGTGCGGACGTCGAAGAGAAACACGCCCCCGGGGGTGAGGAAGGTCCGCACCCGGCAAAAAGCCCGCTCCAGCAGGGCCGGGCGGGTCACGTAGTTCACGCTGTCCAGGCAGCACACGCAGGCGTCCACGGTGCCGTAGAGGTCCAGCTTGTCCATGGACTGCTGGAGGAAAAGAGGCGCCACCGCCACGCCGGGGGGCTGCTTGTCCCGCGCCTGGGCCAGCATCTCCGCAGACAGGTCCACGCCGATGGTCTCGTAGCCCCGCCGGGCCAGCAGCCAGGTCAGGCTGCCCGTGCCGCAGGCCAGGTCCAGCACCGTGCGCACCGGGCACCTCGCCCGGCGGAACTGCCGCTCCAGGTAGTCCAGCACGCCCTCGTAGTCCACGTCATGGGTGAGGGCGTCGTAGCTGGGCGCCAAAAAGCCGTAGGTCATGCCTTGCCCTTCTCCTCTTCCCACAGGGGGCGGATCCGGGGCAGAACCTGCTGGTAGCCGTCCGAGCCGTAGTGGAGCGCCCGGTTCACCCGGCTGATGGTGGCGGAGGACGCGCCGGTGCGCGCCAGGATGTCGTTGTAGATCATCCCCTCGTCCAGCAGCAGGGCGACCTCGAAGCGCTGCTCCAGGGCCTTCAGCTCCGCCACGGTGCAGAGGTCCTGCAAAAACCGCTTGCACTCGTCCACATCCCGGAGAGAGAGGATGGTCCGGTAGAGAATATCGCTGTGCTGCTTGCGCTCGTTCTTGGTCACAACGGATACCTCCTTTTCCCTTTTGTCTTTTATATTTTACCGCAATAAAGTATGAAAGTAAAGAGGTTTTTCAAATTTCTCCCCAGACCTTGACAAGGGCCGGGGGAATATGGTAAAAATAGAGTGTTGTATGACTGACGGGAGTGGGGAAACCACGTGGAGTACAACCTCGTTTGCCGACCGTCTGGGCGCGCTACTTGGGCCAAGTAGCGCATTTTTTGTCCCTCTTACCAAGGAAAGGAGAACCCCCATGAAAACGGACATCGAGATCGCGCAGAGCTGTGAGATGGAGCACATCACCGCCATCGCCCAAAAGGCCGGCGTGCCCCAGGAGTGCCTGGAGCAGTACGGCAACTACAAGGCCAAGGTGGACTACCGGATGCTAAAGCAGTTCCAGGACAAGCCGGACGGCAAGCTCATCCTGGTCACCGCCATCACCCCAACCCCCGCCGGGGAGGGGAAGACCACCACCTCCGTGGGCCTCACCGACGGCCTGCGGAAAATCGGCAAGAACGCCATGGCCGCCCTGCGGGAGCCGTCTCTTGGCCCGGTGTTCGGCATCAAGGGCGGCGCCGCCGGGGGCGGGTACGCCCAGGTGGTGCCCATGGAGGACATCAACCTCCACTTCACCGGCGACTTCCACGCCATCGGCGCGGCCAACAACCTCCTGGCCGCCATGCTGGACAACCACATCCAGCAGGGCAACGCCCTGGGCATCGACCCCAAGGCCATCACCTGGAAGCGGGCGGTGGACATGAACGACCGGCAGCTGCGCCATATCGTGGACGGTCTGGGCGGCCGGCTCCAGGGGGTGCCCCGGGAGGACGGGTTCGACATCACCGTGGCCAGCGAGATCATGGCGGTGCTCTGCCTGGCCGACGACATTCCCGACCTGAAGGCCCGCCTGGCCCGGATCATCGTGGGCTACACCTACGGCGGCGCGCCCGTCACCGCCCACGACCTGAAGACGGAGGGGGCTATGGCCGCCCTCCTGAAGGACGCGCTGAAGCCCAACCTGGTGCAGACGCTGGAGGGTTCCCCGGTGTTCATCCACGGCGGGCCGTTCGCCAACATCGCCCACGGCTGCAACAGCGTCACCGCCACCCGTCTGGCCTTCAAGCTGGCCGACTACACCGTCACCGAGGCGGGCTTCGCCGCCGACCTGGGGGCGGAGAAGTTTTTGGACATCAAGTGCCGCATGGCCGGCCTCACCCCCGACGCGGTGGTGGTAGTCGCCACCGTCCGCGCCCTGAAGTACCACGGCGGCGTGCCCAAGGCGGAGCTGAACACGGAGAATTTGGACGCCCTGGCCAAGGGTCTTCCCAACCTCCTCCAGCACGTGGAGAACATCACGAAGGTCTACGGCCTGCCCTGCGTGGTGGCGGTCAACGCCTTCCCCACCGACACCCCGGCGGAGCTGGACCTGGTGGCGGCCAAGTGCCGGGAGCTGGGGGTCAACGTGGCCCTCAGCGAGGTCTGGGCCAAGGGGGGCGAGGGCGGTATGGCCCTGGCCCAGGAGGTGGTGCGCCTGTGCGAGGCGCCCAAGAACTTCCAGTTCAGCTACCCCCTGGACGCCTCCATCGAGGAGAAACTGGACCTCATCTGCAAGCGGGTCTACCACGCCGACGGCGTGACCCTCACCCCCAACGCGAAAAAGCAGGCCCAGCAGCTCACCGACCTGGGCTTCGGCGGCCTGCCCATCTGCGTGGCCAAGACCCAGTACTCCTTCTCCGACGACCCCGCCCTCCTGGGCGCCCCCACCGGCTTCACCGTCACGGTGCGGAATTTGAAAGTCTCCGCCGGGGCGGGCTTCCTGGTGGCCCTCACCGGGGACATCATGACCATGCCCGGCCTGCCCAAAGTCCCGGCGGCGGAGAACATCGACGTGGACGAGAACGGCAAAATCACCGGCCTGTTCTAACGCCCCGCGTCCACCCCATCCAAAGCCTTCTCCCCCGCGAACACGAGACCCGGCCGCCTCTGGCAGCCGGGTCTCACGTTGCAACAGGCCACAAAAAAGGAGGGGCCAAACAGCGCCTGTCATAAAACAGCGAAAAAAGACCGCTGACGTCTCACCGGGAGCCGGTGTGTCAACGGTCGATCTTTCCGAAATCGACACATAATAGAAAAGCTGTCGTTCCATTTTAACAGGAGAATGATTATGATTGTATTATCGGCTGCGGCTGAAATACAATTCAAGGGAGAACCAAAAATGAATACAGACAAAATTTATGCGGAAGCGATTGCGAATGAATATGCGCCGAAGGACACTTCCAAGGTGATTGCCTTAAAAAAGCTGGATAGAAAGGCAAAAAGCAAAGCGAATATATTTGCGTACACGTTTGGCGTTCTCATGGCCCTTGTACTTGGAGGGGGATTGTGCCTGTCTATGGGGGTAATTGGTGGCGGAAGCACAGTGATGATGACTGTTGGTATTATCATAGGTGTTGCCGGTATCGTGGGTGTCAGCATCAATTATCCAATCTACAAAAAGTTGCTTGAAAGCGGAAAAAGACAGTACGCATTTGAAATTATGCAGCTGGCGAAGGAGATCAGCGAAGAAACGGAAGCATAAAAAAAGGAGGGCGGCAGCACATGAATAAATCCGAAAGCAAATATTTTAGTACCGCCCTCTGTATGGACGAGGCGTTGGTCGCTTTGCTGGAAGTGAAGGACTTGGAGTATATTACGGTGAAGGAGATCTGCGAAAAAGCGGGTGTAAACAGATCAACCTTTTATCTGCACTATGAAACAGTTGCCGACTTAGTAAATGAAACTATGGAGAATGTCAACAAACGCTTTTTGACTTATTTCACTCAGCGTGAGGTTGATTTTGCCGACAAGATAAAAAGCAAAAAGTTAGATGATCTTATTTTGATCACGCGGGACTATCTTATGCCATACTTGCGGTTTATTCACGAGAACAAAAAGGTTTATCGCGCTTCCTTCCGAAATCCAAACGAAATGCAGGCTAATGCAAGATATAGAAGTCTGAAAACGTATATTTTTGAGCCGATTTTGAAAAAATTTGGAGTTCCTGAAACGCGCTGGCAATATTACATTGCATATTACATAGAGGGAATTGCGGCTATTATTCGAGAATGGCTGAACAATGATTGTCAGGATCCTGTTGAAACGATTGCCGATATCATAGAAGAATGCGTAAGACCGTCGAATGGGGCCAATGGAAGATCGTACGGAGAATAATACAAAGTTTTATAACATAAAGTCTTTTCTGAAAAGCTGGAAAAAAGATCATATTTTCAAAACACTGGCAAGCTCTGTTGTTTCATTTGCTGTAACAATAATTTGTCTTTAGATAAATTCATAGTTTGTCATATCTATTGCTCGGCAATCAAGCCATTCGCAGAGATTGCCAATGAGTTCTGCAACAAGGCTCTCACTATCTTCATCCAAAAGATGCAGATGAAGCACGATCGCTTCTGAAGCTAATTGAAAGGAAACTGCATAGCCGTCAGTTTCGTAGGAGAGCCACGTAGGATCCGCTGTTTCCACTCCGTCCAGACGTTTCTCTAATTCCACCAGAACCTGATCGATTTGAAACGGCATAGTGGTTTTATCACAGATTTCTTCCATTCGCTCGGCATTGGTCCTTATCAATTTAACATCCCAACTCATTTTAATCCTTCCCTAAATGCCGCACTATATTTCAGATGATCAAGGGTTCGGCACCCATTGCACTGCAACGCCTGCCGCTTTCAAAGATTTGATTATTCTTTCAGGGAGTTTAAAGCTAAAGCAAAAGACCATCCCTTGCGCTTTACTACCATTTATGGTTGCAATACTTGAATAGCGTTGCGTTTGGGCTGCAAATTCATTTACTAAGTTGACTCGCGGGATCATTCCCCTTGTCTTCCTTGTCTTTTTGTACATCGATCAAGGCTTTCGACCTTTTTCCATAGGTAAATGTATACTTTTTTTGTGGTTCCAATCTAAAATATTCAGACGATGTGAACCGTTGAATGCCTGTCGGAGTCTCAACAACTATCTTAAAAAATGTGGTTTCAATTTGTTCGACATCCACATCCCACTTCTTACGTTTCGCCTTTCCATTACGATCCAAGAAGGGGCTGGATCGATAGATGAACTGTTCCAGAAAAACCGCTTCCACTGACATGTCGTCTTTGCAAAACAAGTCAACGATCACCCGCAGCGAAAATAGGACAAATCCAAAGACATATTGGATCAGCCATAGGCATACCACGATCATCAGCAGGACCGCGGGGACGGAAAAACGAATTTGTATGATGCCTCCTTCAACGCAAACAAAGGCGATAATTGCCACTATGGCCAGAAAGGTCACCAGTTCTATCACATACGGTCTCAATCTTTTCCACTTCATAACAGCACCTTCTCAGCTATTTTGCCGCCTCCGCTGATGTAGATGAAGCAAAAGCGCTAACAACTGTATTGTGATATCTCTTTGAACGCCGATTTGTCGAGCAGTCGCCCACTCGACCGTTCACATGATACCACCCAGCTGTTACAGTCGCCGATAGAGTTCCATGTACCCCCGCAGTTTTTGGGCCAGTTTGGGGGTGAGGGCTTTTTTGTCCATCCGCCAGCGCCAGTTGGGGCCAAGGGTGGAGGGGGTGTTGATCCGCGCCTCGTCCCCCAGGCCCAGGACGTCCTGCATCTGCACCACGGCCAGGTCCGCCACGCTGCTCCAGGCGGCGCGCATCAGACCCCAGTGGAAGCCCTCCCTGGCGGTGAGGTTCAGGTAGGCGGCGGCGAAGGCCGCCTCGCCGGGGTCGGCGCTCTGGAGCCAGCCCAGGACGGTGGAGTTGTCGTGGGTGCCGGTGTAGACCACGCAGGAGCGGGTGTAGTTGTGGGGCAGATAGTCGCTGTCCTCCCCGGAGAAGGCGAACTCCAGCACCTTCATGCCGGGGAAGCCGGTGTCGGCCAGGAGCTGGCGCACCCCGTCGGTGAGGAAGCCCAGATCCTCGGCAATGATGGGGAACGCTCCCACCTTCTCCTCCATGACCTTGAAAAAGTCCAGACCGGGGCCGGGCAGCCAGCGGCCGTTCCGGGCGGTGGGTTCCCCGGCGGGGATGGCGTAGTACGCCTCGAACCCCCGGAAGTGGTCGATGCGCAGCACGTCGCAGAAATCCCGCTGGTGGGCGATCCGGCGCATCCACCAGGCGTAGCCGCCCCGGCGCATCTTCTCCCAGTTGTAGAGGGGGTTGCCCCAGAGCTGGCCGTCGGCGGTGAAGGCGTCGGGGGGCACTCCGGCCACCTCGGTGGGCCGCAGGTCCCTATCCAGCTGGAACTGTCCCGGCTCGGCCCAGACGTCGGCGGAGTCCAGGGCGACGTAGATGGGGAGGTCGCCGATGAGCCGGACGCCCCTGTCGTTGGCGTAGCGCTTCAGGTCGGCCCACTGGCGGTAAAAGAGGTACTGGAGGAACTTCCAGAAGGTCACCTCCCGGGAGAGCGCCTGCCCCGCCTTCTCCAGCGCGCCCTTCCGGCGGCGGCGCAGAGGCTCCGGCCACTCCTGCCACGCCTTGCCGCCGTTCTGGTCTTTCAGGGCGGCAAAGAGGGCGTAGTCCTCCAGCCAGTCGTTTTCCGCGCAGAACGCCCCGAAGTCCGCCGGGGTGTTTTTCAGGAAACGGGCGTAGGCTTTGCGGAACAGGGGGTAGCGCTTCTCGTAGAGTTCGTCGTAGTGTACCTGGCCGTCCTGGGTGAAAGCGCAGGCGCGGATCTCACTCTTTTTCAGGTAGCCCTCCGCGCACAGGGTATCCAAGTCGATGAAGTAGGGGTTGCCCGCGAAGGTGGAAAAGCCGGAGTAGGGGGAGTCCCCGTAGCCGGTGGGACAGAGGGGCAGGATCTGCCAGTACCGCTGGCCGGCCGCACTGAGAAAGTCCACGAACCGCCGGGCCTCCGCGCCCAGGGTGCCCACGCCGTAGGGGCTGGGGAGGGAGAAGATGGGGAGAAGGATGCCGCCGCTTCTCATGTACGAACACTTCCTTTGGGGCGATTTTCCCCATTTTACCCCTTCACGTCCCAGGCCGCAACCCCTTTTTCCGTGCCAACCGTGGAAAAAGGCGGCTCCTCCGGCACGAGCGCCATGGCGGAACACTCGTAGGCCACCCGCTCCTCGCTGTGGTCGGGGTATTGCTTGGTGTAGCCCCGGCTCTGGAGGCGGCCCTCCAGGGTGAGGCGGCTGCCCACCCCCAGCCCGGCGCACCGCTGGGCCAGGGATCCCCAGGCGATGCAGGGCAGATAGTCGGAGCGGCCGTAGCGGCGGTTCACCGCCAGGGTGAAGTCGCAGATCTCCCGGCCCAGGGGAGTGCGGCGGGCAGCGCCCAGGCGGCAGATGGTGCCCCGGAGGGTGAGCTGGTTCACGTGGGGCAGACAGGAGGGCGTCACCGCCTCGGCCAGGACGGTGATGACCAGCTTTGCCCCCACGCCGCTGCGGTTGTTGAAGGTCCGCAGGCTGCCCCGCACCTCCACCTCCTCCCCCGGCGTCACCGGGCTCTGGGGCAGCAGCCGTCCGGGGAGCTGGACGTTCAGCACGTCCCGGTTCCCGGACAGCCGCTCCACCGACAGGGGGAAGAGGTAAAAGCGCTCCTGGTGGCTGAGGTGGGAGAAGGTGGGCGCGCGCTCCACCGTGCCCCGCAGAATGATTTGATTGCAGTCTTTTTCCTCCATGGCGCAACGCTCCTTGTCTTCGGTTGCGTCATGTATATGCCTCGGGTATTTTGGTTAGACCAGACTTGTCCGGGCGGGTCAGCGGGCGCGGTTGGAAAATTCCCGGACGGGCCAGGCGGGTTCCTTCCAGGCGTCGCGGTTGTTGGGGGCATTTTTCCGCCCCGTTCCCCTCAGGTCCTCCAGCTCCCGCCTGCCCCAGGCCACCCGCTTGATGTTCACCAGGTCCCTGGGGCCGATGTTGTCCGAGGTGGAGGAGCCGCCCGCCGCGCCGCAGCCCAGGGTGAGGGCGGGAAAGAGGTCGGTGGTGGCGCCGATGCCGCCCAGGGCGGCGGGGGTGTTCACCAGCACCCGGGAGACCGGGGACGCCCGGGCGAACTTCTCCACCACGCGGTCCTCCTCGGTGTGGAGCGCCAGGGTGTGACCCGCGCCCTCGTGGCGCAAAAGCTCCACGCAGCGGGTCAGCGCCTCGTCCTCGTCGGCCACCTCATAGTAGGCCAGCACAAGCCCCAGCTTTTCCCCGGAAAAGGGGTGCCCCTCCCCCACCCCGTCCTCCGGGGCGAGGAGCACCCGAACGCCGTCCGGGACGTCGGTGAGACCCGCCAGGCGGCACAGCTCCGACACGGGCCGGCCCACGATGGCGGGGGCCATCCGCCCGTCCTCCCGCAGCAGGACGGCCTTCAGGGCCTCCCGCTGGATGGGGTCCAGGAAATAGCCCCCCTGCCGCTGGAATTCCTCCCGCACCTGGAGGGCGAAGGTACGCTCCACCACCACCGCCTGCTCGCTGGCGCAGACGGTGCCGTTGTCAAAGGTCTTGGACGCCATCACCCGGCGCACCGCCTGGGCCAGGTCGCAGCTGGGGTGGAAGTACACCGGGCTGTTCCCCGCGCCCACCCCGATGGCGGGGGTGCCGGAGGCGTAGGCGGCGCGCACCATGGCGCCGCTGCCGGTGGCCAGGATGAGGCGGACGCCGGGGTGGGCCATCAGCGCCCGGGCTGCCGCCGGGGTGGGTTCCTCCAGGGCGGTGACGGCGTCCGCCGGGCCGCCCGCCCGGGCGATGGCGTTTCGGATCCGCTCCACCGCGCGGAGGGTACACCCCACCGCCGCCGGGTGGGGGGAGAAGATGACGCTGTTCCCGGCCTTCAGGCAGATGAGCGCCTTATAGATGGTGGTGGAGGTGGGGTTGGTGGAGGGCACCAGGGCGGCGACCACCCCCACCGGCACGCCGTATTCCCAGGTCTTCGCCGCCTCGTTCTTCCCCAGCAGACCCACCACGCGCATCCCCCGGATGGCCTGCCAGACCCGTTCGGCGGCGAAGCGGTTTTTGACGATCTTATCCTCCACCACCCCGAAGCCGGTCTCCTCCGCCGCCAGCTCGGCCAGCTCCCGGGCGTAGATCCTACCCGCCTGGGACACCGCCGCCGCCAGGCGGTCCAGCTGCTCCTGCTCCATACCGGCCAAAATTTCCCCGGCGGCGGTGGAACGCGCCACGCAGGTCTCCACCTCGTTGGTTTTCTCTGTCTCCATACCCAAGTCCTCCCCCAAAAAAGACCTTTTTTCGCCCCCTTAGTATGGCGCGGATGGCACGGGCTATTCCGGGGTGGACAAGCGGGGAAAAATTTGCTATACTAAGTGGAAACGCTGGAAAAGGGAGGGAACTTTGCCGTGACGAGCGTGTTGGTCATACTGGCTCTGTGGCTGGTTCTGGGAATTTTTCTGCTGCGGCGGCTGGAGTTGAAACAGCAGTGGTTCTGGCTGTGTGTCGGGGTGCTTTTTGGCGCGCTGATCATCCGCTTTTTCTGCCTGGACCACCAGACCTCGGACTACCAGAATTTTCTCTCCCCCTGGGTGCAGTATTTCCGCGACAACGGCGGCTTTGCCGGGATCCGCGACTCCGTGGGGGATTACAACGTCCCCTACCTCTACTTCCTGGCCGCCCTCTCCTACCTCCCGGTGAGCGATCTCTACTATATCAAGCTGCTGTCCATCTTCTGCGACCTGCTGCTGGCCTTTGTGGCCCTGCGGCTGGTCCGGCGGCTCTGCCCGGAGCGGCAGGGCGCCTGGGCGGGGGTGTTCTGCGCGGTGCTGCTGCTGCCCACGGTGGTGCTCAACGGCGCCTACTGGGGCCAGTGCGACAGTCTGTACGCGGCGCTGACCCTTCTGGCCCTCTCCGACGCACTGGAAAACCACCCGGCGCGGAGCGTGGTCTGGCTGGGCGTCGCCTTCTCCTTCAAGCTCCAGACCATCTTCCTCATCCCCCTGTGGTGCGTCCTGTGGTACTCCAAGCGGGTGAAGTTCAAGCAGCTGTGGCTCTTCCCCCTGGCCTACTTCGTCACCATCCTCCCCGCCCTGCTGCTGGGCAAGCCGCTGAAGGACATTTTGATGATTTATGTAAACCAAACCGGGGCGTATAACGACCGGCTCACCCTCAACGCCCCCTCCATCTACGCCCTCGTTCCCGGCGACATGGAGGCGGACGTCAAACTGCTGTCCGCGCTGGGCATCTGGGCGGCGTTTTTGCTGGTGCTGGGGCTGCTGGGGTGGCTCTTCTTCCGCCGGGAGAAGCTGGACGACCACGCCCTGGTGGCCGCCGGGCTGTTTCTGGCCATCGGGATCCCCCTGCTGCTGCCCCACATGCACGACCGGTACTTCTTCCTGGCCGACGTGCTGGCGGTGATCTGGTGCGCCGCGGATATCCGCCGGCTCCCGGTGCCCGCGGCGGTGCAGATCGCCTCGTTGGGGGGCTACCACGCCTACCTGGTGCTGCGCTACGCCTTCCCCATGGCCTGGGGCACCTGGATGTTGATCTTCGCCCTGGTGTGGACCGGGGTGGCGCTGGTCCGTTGGGATCGGGCCGCAAAGCCCCTGCCGGCATCGCCCGGCGCGGCGGGACCACAGCCCGCGGCGAAAAAGCCCGCCCAGGCAAAACCCCGGCCCAAGGCGGGAAAAAAGCGCCGGAGCAGGAAAAAATAAGCGGGTCCAAACCGGGCTTTTTTTCGACTTTTCTCTTGCCTTTTGGACGGATATAGGCTATACTTTAGTCTGCAAAATGTTGCGGGCGGGGCATCTGCCCCGCCCGTTTTCACACCTCGCCCCTCCGGGGGCAGAAAACGGAGTTGATCGCCATGAGCAAACACACCCGCACCGCCCAACGGACCTTGGGGGACAGCCTGCCCCCCTGGCTGCGCGTCGCCCTTCCCTTCCTGGGCGGGCTGGTCTACTTCTGGATCGTCTGCCTGTGCGGCCCGTCCACCATCAAGGTCACCGCCCTGGTGCTGGTCCTGCCGCTCATCGCCGCGTTCGTGCAGCTGCTGCGCTACCGGGACCGGGTGACGCCGCCCCTGGTGTGCCTGGCGCTGATCTGCCTGATGGGCGGGACGTCCACCCTCTACGCCGTGTCGGGCAAGTTCGCCCTCTACGAATGTCTCAAACCCATCTGCGCCCTGGCGCTGGCGCTCATCCTCCTGGCCTTCTGCCGGGGGGAGGACGCCCCCCGCGCCATCGCCCAGGTGCTGGCCACCTTCTCCGCCCTGACGGGGCTTGCCAGCATCGACCTCATCTCCACTCGGCTGGTGAGCGGCGCCCTGATGAGCGTGGTCAAGGTCTTCTCCCCCGACTACGACAGCCTGGCGGCGGTGGAGGCCGGGACCCGGATGGTGGGCATCTTCGACAACCCCAACTTCTTCGCCGGGGTGGTGGGTCTGGGGACGCTGCTCTCCCTCTCCCTGGTGCTGGCCGAACCCCGCGGGGCGCGGCGGGTGTGCCACGTCTGCCTGCTCTACGTCAACGCCCTGGCCTTCCTCCTGGCCTTCAGCATGGGCGCCAGCGGTTCCATCGCCCTGGCCTTTGTGGCCTTCCTCCTGCTGGAGCTGCCCCGGCGGCGGTGGTCGGCGCTGGTACTCATGGGGGAGACCCTGATCCTCTCCGTCCTGGCCGCCGCGGTGGTCTCCCAGACCGCCTTCCAGGCCTGGGACGGGTTCCAGCCTATCCCCCTGCTGTGTACCATCGCCGGCGCGGCGGCGCTGTGGGCGCTGGACCGCTACGTGGGGAGCCGCCTGGACGACCTGGTGCGCGGCAGGGCGGTGCTGATGGTGATGGCCGCGCTGGCCGTGGTGCTGGCGGCCTTCGCCCTGGCCGCCACCCACTGGACCTCCGGCGTCACCCTGGCCCAGGGGGAGACTCTCCGCCGGGCGATCTACCCCCAGCCGGGGGCGTACACCCTGGAGGCGCAGGACGGCGATATCAACGTCACCGTCACCAGCCAGAACCAGCAGGACGCCATGATGCACACCTCCTCCACCCTCTACGACGGCCCGCTGGCCCAGGCGTCTTTCACCGTGCCGGAGGACAGCAAGGTGGTCTACTTTGACTTTGCCGCCCAGTCTGACGCCGAGCTGGACAGCGTGGTCTGCCAGGGCAACGGGGGGAGCTACGCCGTGCCGCTGAAGTACCCCCTCCTGCCCGGCTTCATCGCCAACCGCCTCCAGGGCCTCCGGGCCAACCAGAACGCCATCCAGCGCCTGGTCTTCTTCTCCGACGGGCTGAAGATCTTCCGGCGCAGCCCGGTCATCGGCCTGGGCCTGGGCGCCTACGAGAACGCCATCCGGGGCGTGCAGAGCTTTGACTACCAGACCAAGTACGCCCACAACCACTATATCCAGGTGCTGGCGGAGACCGGCGTGGTGGGGCTGATCCTCTTCGTGGGGCTGCTGGTGGTCTCCGCCGCCTGCGTCCTCTTCGCCCGGCTGCGCCGGGGGGAGGACGGGGAGGCCGCCTGCCACCCCCTCACCCCCGCCCTGGGCGCCGCGCTGGTGTTCATGGCGGTCCACGCCGCCATTGAGGTGGTCTTCTCCACCTACCCCTACCTCCCCATCGCCTACGGCGTGTTCGCCCTCATCGGCCTGTGCTGCGCCCCCGCCCTGCCCATCCCCCAGATGGGCAAGCGGGTCCAGGCGGTGATCCTGAGCGTGATGGCGCTGCTGTTCGCGGCGTTCTTCATCGCGCTCGCGTGCAACGTCTCGGTGGATACCTCCGTGAAGAGCAAGCAGGAGACCCAGACCCTGAGCCTCACCGACCTGCGCGGCGCCGCGGAAAACGACCCCTTTGAGTGGGCGGACTACGCCCTGTCCTACGTCAATGGCGTCACCACCATGCACACCAACGGCACCGAGCTGGGCGAGGAGAATTACGACCTGGCCGCCAAATACGCCGCGCGGCTGGAGAAGGAGAACTCCAACACCATCCCCCGGTACCTGGCGCAGTACTATTTCACCATGGGCCAGCCGGGCAAGGGCTTTGCCATGCTGGAGAAGTATGTCTCCTACGTCTCCGCAAGCCCGGACACCTGGAACCAGGCATTCAGCATCCTGGCGACCTACGACACCGCCCACGACGCCGCCTACCACGAGGGCGCCCGGAAGATCGTCTCCATGCTGGACGACTGGAACGAGGCGAACATGGGCACCATCGTGCCCGACGAGGGACTGGCACCCTTCCTGGACCACATCAAGGAGTAAAGGCCCGACATGATCCGTGAAAATCAAAAGCTCTTTAACTGGCTGAACATCATCTCCGACGCCTGCATCCTCCTGGCCGCCCTGCCGGCGGCCTATTGGCTGCGGTTCTGCGTCCTGCCCGGCGGCGCGTCGGTGATCCCCCTGGAGCGGTACGTGTTCCTGAATGTGGGACTCACCGTGGTCCAGGTGGCGCTGTTCGCGCTCCTCGGCCTCTACGGCTCCTTCCGGCACGTCCGGCTGCGCCAGGAGCTGCCCCGGCTGTGGCAGGCCAGTCTCATCGGTCTGGCCCTGCTGTTCAGCTGGCTGTTTTTGGATCACGGCACCCACTACTCCCGCCTCACCTGGGGCATCTGCTACCTCCTCGCCGTCACCGCCTGGAGTTTGAAGCGCGTGCTGCTGCGGCAGGTCCTGCGCCTGGCCCGGCGGCGGGGGTTCAACCAGAAGTGGGTGCTGCTCGTCGGCTCCGGGGAGACCGCCCGGCGGTACTGCCGGGAGCTGGCGGCCGACCCCGCCCTGGGGTATCAGATCCTGGGCTACCTGGCCGGCGGCCAGGGGGCGCTGAGCGGCGATCTGAAGCGGCTGGGGACGGTGGAGGAGCTGGAGGAAATTCTGGAGGCGCGCAAGCCGGACGAGGTGGTCTCCGCCCTGGAGATGTACGAGTTCGCCCAGACGCCCCAGGTCATCAACGCCTGCGATAAGGCGGGCATCCGCCTGTCCATCATCCCGCCCTACGCCAAGTTCCTCCCCGGCCGACCCCAGTTTGACGAACTCAACGGCATCCCCCTGATGACCATGCGCCGGGTGCCCCTGGACCTGGCGGTGAATGCCGCGTGCAAGCGCCTTTTCGATATCCTGGGTTCCGCGGTGCTGCTGGTGCTCGCCTCCCCGGTCATGCTGGTGTGCGCCGTGGGGGTGAAGCTGTCCTCCCCCGGCCCGGTGATCTTCAAGCAGGAGCGGGTGGGGCTGAATCAGAAACACTTTGATATGTACAAATTCCGCTCCATGCGCCTCAACGACGCCCAGGACTCCGCCTGGTCCACCGCCCGGGACGACCGGCGCACCCGGTTCGGCTCCTTCATCCGCAAGTGCTCCCTGGACGAGCTGCCCCAGCTCTGGAACGTCCTCCGGGGGGACATGAGCCTGGTTGGCCCCAGGCCGGAGCTGCCCCATTTTGTGGAGCAGTTCCGGGAGGATGTGCCCCTCTACATGGTCAAGCACCAGGTTCGCCCCGGCATCACCGGCTGGGCGCAGGTGAACGGCTTCCGGGGGGATACCTCCATCCAGGGGCGCATCGACTGCGACCTCTACTACATCGAACACTGGAGCTTGCTCTTCGACCTTCAAATTCTTTGGATGACCCTCTTCCGGGGCAAGTTCCTCAACGCCGAGGAGATCGCCCCCGGCCGGGACGACAAGGAGAAAAACCCATGACCCAGCGCGTTCTGTTCACCGCCTCCACCGCCTCCCATATCCGCAACTTCCACCTGCCCTATCTGCGCCGGTTCCGGGAGCTGGGGTGGGCGGTGGACGTGGCCTGCGCCGCCCCCGCGGGAGACATCCCGGAGGCGGATCGGGTCATCCCCCTGCCCTTTCGGAAAAAGATCACCGCCCCGGCCAATTTCCGGGCCACGGCGATCTTGCGGCGGGAGCTGCGCCGGACGGACTACGATCTGATCGTCACCCATACCGCCCTGGCCTCCTTTTTCACCCGCCTGGCCCTGCCCCGGTCCGGGCCGCGGCCGGCGGTGGTGAACATGGTCCACGGGTACTTATTCGACCTCCAAACCCCCGGCCTTCGGGACAAGCTGCTGCTTCAGGCGGAAAAGCTCACCGCCGGGCGCACCGATCTGGTCCTCACCATGAACGAAACCGATCTGGAGACGGCGCAGGCCCTCTCCCTGGCGCCGCGAGTGGCGTTCGTCCCCGGCGTGGGGGTGGACTTCCGCCGGCTGGACGCCGCCCTGGCCCAGGACCGGGCGGCCCTGCGGCGGGAGCTGGGCCTTGGGGCGGAGGAATTCGTCCTGCTCTACGCCGCGGAGTTCTCCCGCCGGAAAAACCAGCCCCTGCTCCTCCGCGCCCTGGCGAAGCTGCCGGATCGGGTGACGTTGGCCCTGGCCGGGTCGGGGGCGGAGTTGGAGGGCTGCAAGGCCCTGGCCAAAGAACTGGGCGTGGAGCGCCGGGTGCGCTTCCTGGGCCAGGTGGCGGAGATGGCGCCCTGGTTCGCCGCCGCCGACGCCGCCGTCTCCTCCAGCAGAAGCGAGGGGCTGCCCTTCAACATCATGGAGGCCATGTACGCCGCCCTGCCGGTGGTGGCGAGCGACTGCAAGGGCCACACCGACCTGCTCACCCAGGATGAGACGGGGCTTCTCTACCCCGCCGGGGACGCGGACGCCTGCGCCCAGGCGGTGGAGCGGCTGTTGAAGGGGCCGGAACTGGGTTCCCGGCTGGGGAGCGCCGCCCATCGGGCCGCGCTGAATTACAGTCTGGAGCGGGTCCTGCCCCAGGTGATGGACGCCTACCTCTCCGCCGTCCAAGCTCCCGCGCTGGTGTGAATGAAACTTGCGAAAAGCGGCCGTCCGGCATTCGCCGGACGGCCGCTTTTTGTCGGATGTGTTTGGGACGTTACTCCACGTCCTGGAGGGCGTCGTAGCCCTCCTCGCCGGTGCGGATCTTCACCACGTTCTCCACGTTGTAGACGAAGATCTTGCCGTCGCCGATGTGGCCGGTGTAGAGGGCGCGCTTGGCCGCCTCGATCACCGAGCGGACGGGGATCTTGGACACCACCACGTCCAGCTGCACCTTGGGCAGCAGGGTGGCCTCCACCTTGACCCCGCGGTAGTACTCCGGCGCGCCCTTCTGCGCCCCGCAGCCCATGACGTGGGAGACGGTCATGCCGGTGACCCCCAGGTCGGTCATGGCCTTGGTCAGCCGCTCCAGGCGGTTCTCCTTGCAGACGATCTCCACCTTGGTGAACCGGGGGGCGTTGGGGTCGGCGGGGGCGGGGGTGAAGGACGGCTCCGCCTTCACCGGCACCGCCTCGGCCATGGGCACGTCGCCCTCCACCGCCAGGGCCTCGGAGTAATCCACGCTCTCAGGGACGAAGGAGAAGCCCGCGTAGGCGGAGGGCAGGCCGTGCTCGGCCGTGTCCAGACCCTCGATCTCCTCCTCGGCGGAAGCCCGCAGGCCCACCGTCTTCTTGATGATGAAGAAGAAGATGGTGATGGTCACGGCGGTCCAGGCGGCGGTGGCCGCCATGCCCATGATCTGGATGCCCAGCTGATGGAACCCGCCGCCGTAGAACAGGCCGGCCCCGGCGATCTGGTTGGCGCCGCCGGCCACGCCACGGGCGAAGGCGGGGGCGCTGGGGGTGGCCACCAGGCCGACGGAGAGGGTGCCCCAGATGCCGTTCATCATGTGCACCGCCACAGCGCCCACGGGGTCGTCGATGTGGAGCTTATAGTCCATGAGCCACACGCCGAAGACCACCAGCACGCCGGACACCGCGCCCACCAGGATCGCCCCGGTAGCGTCACACACGTCGCAGGGGGCGGTGATGGCCACCAGGCCGGCCAGGGAGGCGTTCAGGCACATGGACACGTCCGGCTTGCCGTACTTGAGCCAGGTGAAGACCATGCACACCACCGTGGCCACCGAGGGGGCGATGGTGGTGGTGACGAAGATGGAACCCATCTCCTCGATGCTCACCGCCGCCGCGCCGTTGAAGCCGTACCAGCCCAGCCAGAGGATGAACACGCCCAGGCAGCCCAGGGGCAGGCTGTGGCCGGGGAAGGCGTTGACCTTGGTGACCTTGCCCTGCTTATCCCGGACGAACTTGCCGATACGGGGTCCGAGCATCCACGCGCCGATGAAGGCGCAGATGCCGCCGACCATGTGGATGCAGTTGGAGCCGGCGAAATCGTGGAACCCCAGCTGGGCCAGCCAGCCGCCGCCCCAGGTCCAGTGGGCCTCGATGGGGTAGATCACAGCGGAGATGACGCCGGAGTAGATGCAGTAGGACAAAAACTTCGTCCGCTCCGCCATGGCCCCGGAGACGATGGTGGCGGTGGTGGCGCAGAAGACCAGGTTGAACACGAAGTTGGACCAGTCAAAGCTGGCGTAGTTGGTGAGGATGTCCAGGTTGGGCATTCCCACGAAGCCGCAGAGGATGTCCTCCCCCAGAAACAGGCCGAAGCCGATGAGGATGAAGGCCACCGTGCCGATACAGAAGTCCATCAGGTTCTTCATCAAAATGTTGCCCGCGTTCTTGGCGCGGGTGAAGCCGGTCTCCACCATGGCGAAGCCCGCCTGCATCCAGAACACCAGGGCCGCGCCGATCAGGAACCAGACGCCGAACACCTCGCTCTGGACAACGCTCAGAATTTCTTCCATCGTTTTGTTCCCCCTTCAAAATTCTCTGTGTTGGTTCGTCAGGACGCAAAAAGGGCGTATCCGGCTGCCGCCGCATACGCCCTTGTATGCCGTGCTTGAGTGGGTGTCGCTTACACCCGGAACATCAGGTCGCCGTAGCTGGGATAGGGCCACGCCTTGGCGTCCACATCCAGCTCCATGGCGTCCACCGTGGCGCGGAGGTCGGCCATGGCGGGGATGATCTTCTCCTTGAAATAGGTCGCCTGCGCCAGCGCGCCGGTGACTTCCTTGGACCCGGCCTCCAGATCGTCCAAGGCGGCGACCTGCTCGTATGCGGTGTCCAGCAGGCCGGACAGCTTGCCGATGAGGGCGGTCTGGGCGGTACACTTCAGACCGCTCACCACCGCCTGCTGGGTCTTCACGCTCTTGGCCATCTTGCCCACGTAGCCGCTCACCGCCGGGATCACGTCCCGGCGCACCATCTCGGACATGGTGAGCGCCTCGATGTTCAACGTCTTGGCGTACTCCTCCAGAATGGTCTCGTACCGGGCCTCCATCTCCGCGTAGGTGTAGATCTTGTGCTCGGTGAAGAGCTTCACGTTCTTGTCGTCCATGTAGTGGGGCAGCGCGTCCACGGTGGTCTTCAGGTTCAGAAGCCCCCGGCGCTCGGCCTCCACCACCCAGTCCTCGGAGTAGCCGTCGCCGTTGAAGATGATGCGCTTGTGCTCGTCCACCGTCTTCTTCACCAGGGCGATGGCGTCCGCCTTCACGTCCTTGGAGCCGTCCAGCACCTGGGCAAACTGCCGCAGCTCCTCGGCCACGATGGTGTTGAGCATGATGTTGGGGCAGGCGATGGACAGGGCGGAACCCAGGGACCGGAACTCGAACTTGTTGCCGGTGAAGGCAAAGGGAGAGGTGCGGTTGCGGTCGGTGGTGTCCTTGGTGAGGTCGGGCAGGACGTGCACGCCCGTCTCCAGCGTGGCGGCCTCCGCGCCGCCGTAGGTCTTGCCCGCCTGGATGGCGTCCAGCACGGCGGTCAACTCGTCGCCCAGGAACATGGAGATGATGGCCGGCGGCGCCTCGTTGGCGCCCAGGCGGTGGTCATTCCCCGCGGAGGCAACCGAGATGCGCAGCAGATCCTGGTACTCGTCCACGCCCTTGATGACCGCGGCCAGGAAGAGCAGGAACTGGGCGTTCTCCGCCGGGGACTTGCCCGGGTCCAGGAGGTTCTTGCCGGTGTCGGTGGACAGCGACCAGTTGTTGTGCTTGCCGCTGCCGTTCACCCCGGCGAAGGGCTTTTCATGAAGGAGGCACACCAGCCCGTGCCGGGCGGCGATGTTCTTCATGGTCTCCATGGTGAGCTGGTTGTGGTCGGTGGCGATGTTGGTGGTGGCGAAGATGGGCGCCAGCTCGTGCTGGGCGGGAGCCACCTCGTTGTGCTTGGTCTTGGCCAGGATGCCCAGCTTCCAAAGCTCCTCGTCCAGCTCCTTCATAAAGGCGGCCACCCGGGGCTTGATGGAGCCGAAGTAGTGATCCTCCAGCTCCTGGCCCTTGGGGGCCTTCGCGCCCACCAGGGTACGGCCGCAGAAGATCAGGTCAGGGCGCTTGTCGTAGAGGGTCTTGTCCACCAGGAAATACTCCTGCTCAGGGCCAACGGTGGTGACCACCCGGCGGGTGGCGGTGTCCCCAAACAGGCGCAGGATGCGCACCGCCGCCTGGCTCAGATCCTCCATGGAGCGCAGCAGGGGGGTCTTCTTGTCCAGCACCTCTCCGGAGTAGGAGCAGAAGGCGGTGGGGATGTACAGGCTGCCGCCCTTCACGAAGGCGTAGCTGGTGGGATCCCAGGCGGTGTAGCCACGGGCCTCAAAGGTCGCCCGCAGGCCGCCGGAGGGGAAGGAGGAGGCGTCCGGCTCGCCCCGGATCAGCTCCTTGCCGGAGAACTGCATGATCACCCGACCGTCGCTGGTGGGGGAGATAAAGCTGTCGTGCTTCTCGGCGGTGATGCCGTTGAGGGGCTGGAACCAATGGGTGTAGTGGGTGGCGCCCAGCTCCACGGCCCAGTCCTTCATGGCGCTGGCCACGGCGTTGGCCACCGTCAGATCCAGGTCCTTCCCCTCGTCGATGGTCTTGCGCAAAGACCGGTACACGTCCTTGGGCAGCCGCTCCTGCATCACGTCGTCGTTAAAGACGTGGCTGCCGAACAGCTTGGGGACGGAGGTTCTCTTTTCTTCCATGCTCATGCCGCCTTCCTGTTGTAAGACTACAAGAAAGGCGCCGGGGACACGCCCCCAGCGCCTTTGCTGTGATGGCGTCATTATAGCCCCCTCCGCCGGCGCTGTCAATGGCGCCGGGGCATTTTCTGCAAGAGTGACAATCCGGGCTTGCAGATTTTCACCTTCTCTCGGCATATTTGACAAAAGCCGGAAAACAGATGAATTTAACCTCTAAAAATATTGCAAAATCCTCTTGACGGCGGGCTTTGGGTCTGCTAAACTTACCATACATTCGGTAGGCAACGGCGCCCCCCTGGGGCGGCGCCTACCCTTTTTTATCCCCGGCAAGACCTCTTTAACAGAAAAGCGAGGGATCAGACCATGGAACCTTGGCGGCAGGAGGGCTACACCCCCTTTGAGCACGACGCCTGCGGCATCGGCGCGGTGGTGGACATCAAGGGGCGCAAAAGCCACCGCACGGTGGACGACGCGCTGAAGATCGTGGAAAAGCTGGAGCACCGGGCGGGCAAGGACGCCCAGGGCAAGACGGGAGACGGCGTGGGCATCCTCCTCCAGATCTCCCACCGCTTTTTCTCCCGCGCCTGCGCGGAGATCGGGCTGGAGCTGGGCGGCGAACGGGATTACGGGCTGGGGATGTTCTTCTTCCCCACCGACCCCCTGAAGCGCTCCCAGGCCAAGAAGATGTTTGAGATCATCGTGGCCAAGGAGGGGATGGAGTTCCTGGGCTGGCGGGAGGTGCCCGTCTGCCCGGACACCCTGGGGGAGAAGGCGCTGGCCAAGATGCCCCGCATCGAGCAGGGCTTTGTGAAGCGCCCGGCGGACGTGCCCCGGGGGCTGGACTTCGACCGGCGGCTCTTCATCGCCCGGCGGGAGTTTGAGCAGTCCAGCTCGGACACCTACGTGGTCTCCCTGTCCAGCCGGACGGTGGTGTACAAGGGGATGTTTTTGGTTCACCAGCTGCGCCTCTTTTACCCCGACCTCCAGCAGGAGGACTACGAGAGCGCCATCGCCATGGTCCACTCCCGTTTTTCCACCAACACCAACCCCTCCTGGGAGCGGGCGCACCCCAACCGCCTCATCCTCCACAACGGGGAGATCAACACCATCCGGGGCAACATCGACCGGATGCTGGCCCGGGAGGAGACCATGTCCTCCCCCCTGCTGGACGCGGAGTTTGACAAGGTGCTGCCGGTGGTGAACGTGGAGGGGTCGGACTCCGCCATGCTGGACAACACCCTGGAATTTCTGATGATGGCCGGGATGGATCTCCCCCTGGCGGTGATGACCGCCATTCCGGAACCCTGGCGGGGAGATAAGACCATGTCGGAGGCCAAGCGTAACCTCTACCGCTACTACGCCATCCTCATGGAACCCTGGGACGGCCCCGCCGCCGTACTCTTCTCCGACGGCGACCGGGTGGGCGCCGCGCTGGACCGCAACGGCCTGCGCCCCGCCCGGTACTACATCACCTCCGACGACCGCCTCATCCTCTCCTCCGAGGTGGGGGTGCTGGACATCCCCCCGGAGCAGATCGCGGTGAAGTCCCGGCTGGAGCCGGGGAAGATGCTGCTGGTGGACACCCGCCTGGGCCGGGTGGTGCCCGACGACGAGCTGAAGGAGACCTACGCCGCCGCCCAGCCCTACGGGGAGTGGCTGGACGGCAACCTGGTCCACCTGCGGGATCTGCCCATCCCCAACCACAAGGTAGAGATGTGCTCCCCGGAGGAGTTGGTGCGGCTGCAGAAGGCCTTTGGCTACACCTACGAGGACGTGAAAAACGCCATCCTCCCCATGGCGCGCACCGGCGCGGAACCCACCGCCGCCATGGGCACCGACGTGCCCCTGGCGGTGCTGGACTACAAGGATCAGCCCCTGTTCAACTACTTCAAGCAGCTCTTCGCCCAGGTCACCAACCCGCCCATCGACGCCCTCCGGGAGGAGGTGGTCACCGACACCACCGTCTACCTGGGCGACGACGGCAACCTCCTCCAGGAGCAGGCGGCCAACTGCCGGGTGCTCCAGGTTCACAACCCCATCCTCACCTCCACCGACCTGATGAAGATCAAGGCCATGGATCGGCCGGGGTTCCACGTGGAGACGGTGTCCCTGCTCTACTATAAGAACACCCCCCTCCGCCGGGCGCTGGACCACCTCTTTGTGGCGGTGGACCGGGCGTATCGGGCGGGGGCGAACATCATCATCCTCTCCGACCGGGGGGTGGACGAGAACCACGTAGCCATCCCCTCCCTCCTGGCCGTCTCCGCCATGGAGCAATACCTCATCCGCACCAAGAAGCGCACCGCCATCTCCATCGTGCTGGAGTCCGCCGAACCCAGGGACGTCCACCACTTCGCCACCCTCCTGGGCTACGGCGCCCGGGCCATCAACCCCTATCTGGCCCAGGAGACCATCGGCTCGCTCATTGACCAGGGGCTGCTGGACAAGGACTTCCACGCCGCGGTGGACGACTACAACTCCGCCATCCTCCACGGCATCGTGAAGATCGCCTCCAAGATGGGCATCTCCACCATCCAGTCCTACCAGTCCGCCCAGATCTTCGAGGCCATCGGCATCGACAAGGACGTGGTGGAGCAGTACTTCACCAACACCGTCTCCCGCATCGGCGGCATCGGCCTGAAGGAGATCCAGGAGCTGGTGGACCGCAACCACTCCAAGGCCTTCGACCCCCTGGGGCTGGGGGGCGTGCCCTCCCTGGACTCCATGGGCGAGCACAAGGCCCGTGCCGGGGCGGAGGATCACATGTACAACCCCCGCACCATCCACCTGCTCCAGCAGGCCACCCGGACGGGGGATTACGAACTCTTCAAGCAGTACACCGCCCTGGTGGACGACGAGACCCAGCCCCACACCCTCCGGGGGCTTCTGGAGATGCGCTACGCCGACACCCCCGTGCCCCTGGACGAGGTGGAGGGGGTGGACTCCATCGTCCGGCGCTTCAAGACCGGGGCCATGAGCTACGGCTCCATCTCCCAGGAGGCCCACGAGTGCCTGGCCCAGGCCATGAACCTCCTGGGGGGCAAGTCCAACTCCGGCGAGGGGGGCGAGACCCCGGAGCGCCTGGGCACCGTCAAGGGTTCGGCCATCAAACAGGTGGCCTCCGGCCGCTTCGGCGTCACCAGCGAGTACCTGGTCTCCGCCAAGGAGATCCAGATCAAAATGGCCCAGGGCGCCAAGCCCGGCGAGGGCGGCCACCTGCCCGCCGGGAAGGTCTACCCCTGGATCGCCCGCACCCGCCATTCCACCCCCGGCGTCACCCTCATCTCCCCCCCGCCCCACCACGACATCTACTCCATCGAGGACCTGGCCCAGCTCATCTTTGACCTGAAAAACGCCAACCGGGAGGCCCGGATCAGCGTCAAGCTGGTGAGCGAGGCCGGCGTGGGCACCGTGGCCGCGGGGGTGGCCAAGGCGGGGGCGCAGGTGGTGCTCATCTCCGGCTACGACGGCGGCACCGGCGCGGCGCCCCAGAGTTCCATCCACAACGCCGGCCTCCCCTGGGAGCTGGGGCTGGCGGAGACCCACCGCACCCTCATGGACAACGGCCTGCGCAGCCGGGTGATGGTGGAGACGGACGGCAAGCTCATGTCTGGCCGGGACGTGGCCATCGCCTGTATGCTGGGGGCGGAGGAGTTCGGCTTCGCCACCGCGCCCCTGGTCACCATGGGCTGCGTGATGATGCGGGTGTGCAACCTGGACACCTGCCCGGTGGGGGTGGCCACCCAGAACCCGGAGCTGCGCAAGCGCTTCGCCGGAAAGCCGGAGTATGTGGCCAACTTCATGCGCTTCATCGCCCAGGAGCTGCGGGAGTATATGTCCAAGCTGGGCGTGCGCACGGTGGACGAGCTGGTGGGGCGCACCGACCTCCTGGAAAAGCGCACCCCGGCGGCGAACACCCGCGCCGAGACGGTGGATCTGGCCGCCATCCTGGACAACCCCTACGCCGGGGATCCCAAGGCCCACTTCGACCCGGCGGACGTCTACGACTTCCACCTGGAGAACACCGTGGATCTGAAGGTGCTGGAGAAGAAGCTCAGCGCCTCCCTCCGCACCGGGGCCAAGGCCCAGGTGGACCTGTCCGTCTCCTCCACTGACCGCGCCCTGGGCGCCATCCTGGGCAGCGACCTCACCCGCCGCTTCGGCAGCGGCCTGGCTGACGACACCATCACCGTCCGCTGCACCGGCGGCGGCGGACAGTCCTTCGGGGCGTTCATCCCCAAGGGCCTTACCCTCACCCTGGAGGGGGACTCCAACGACTACTTCGGCAAGGGCCTGTCCGGGGGCAAGCTCCTCCTGCGGCCGCCGGCGAGCGCCAAGTTCGCCTGGAAGGACAACATCATCGTGGGCAACGTGGCCCTCTACGGCGCCACCTCCGGGGCGGCCTACATCGCCGGACGGGCCGGAGAGCGGTTCTGCGTGCGCAACTCCGGCGCCACGGCGGTGGTGGAGGGCGTGGGCGACCACGGCTGCGAGTACATGACCGGCGGCCGGGTGGTGGTCCTCGGCCCCACGGGGAAGAACTTCGCCGCCGGCATGAGCGGCGGCGTAGCCTACGTCCTGGACGAGCACCGGGACTTTTACTCCCGGCTCAACAAGGGCATGGTGGTCATGGAGCTGGTCACCGAGAAACACGACGTAGCGGAACTCAAGAACCTGATCCAGGCCCATGTGGCGGCCACCGGCTCCCCCTGGGGCAAGGCCATCCTGGACGACTTTGACCACTATCTCCCCCTGTTCAAAAAGATCATGCCCACCGATTACGACAAGATGCTCCGGGCCATCGCCCAGGCCGAGGAGAAGGGCATGACCCGGGAGCAGGCGGAGATCGAGGCCTTCTACACCACCCAGAAAGGGGGCAGACGGTAATGGGAAAGCCCACGGGATTTATGGAGTATGACCGCCGGGAGAACCCCGCCCAGACCCCTCTGGAGCGGCTGGGGCACTGGGACGAGTTCCACCCCCTCCTCCCCCTGGAGGAGCGGCGGATCCAGGCCGCCCGGTGCATGGAGTGCGGCATCCCCTTCTGCCAGTCCGGGGCGGTGCTGGGGGGGATGGTCTCCGGCTGCCCGCTGAACAACCTGGTGCCGGAGTGGAACGACCTGCTCTACCAGGGGGCGCTGTCCCACGCCCTGGAGCGCCTGCGCAAGACCAACAACTTCCCCGAGTTCACCGGCCGGGTCTGCCCCGCCCTGTGCGAGGCGGCCTGCACCTGCGGCCTTCACGGCGACCCGGTCACCGTGCGGCAAAACGAGCTGGGCATCATCGAGGAGGCCCAGCGCCAGGGCTTGATCGCGCCCCAGCCCCCCACCGCCCGCACCGGCAAGCGGGTGGCGGTGGTGGGTTCCGGCCCTGCCGGGTTGACGGTGGCCGACCAGCTCAACCGCCGGGGGCACCTGGTCACCGTCCTGGAGCGGGAGGACCGCCCCGGCGGGCTGCTGATGTACGGCATCCCCAACATGAAGCTGGAAAAGACCGTGGTGGCCCGGACGGTGGAGCGTCTGGAGGCAGAGGGGGTCACCTTCCGCCTGAACACCGACGTGGGCCGGGATCTGGACCCCCAGGCGCTCCGGGAGGAGTTTGACGCGGTGGTGCTGTGTACCGGCGCCAAAGAGCCCCGGGATCTCCAGGTGCCTGGCCGGGACAGCCAGGGCGTCCTCTTCGCCGTGGACTACCTCACCCAGGCCACCCGCGCCCTTCTGGACGGCCACCCCAGCACGGCCGCCAAGGGCCTGGACGTGGTCATCGTGGGCGGCGGCGACACGGGCAACGACTGCGTGGGCACCGCCCTGCGCCAGGGCTGCCGCTCGGTGACCCAGCTGGAGATGATGCCCTGTCCCCCGGAGAAACGGGCGGAGAACAACCCCTGGCCCCAGTGGCCCCGGGTGAAAAAGACGGACTACGGCCAGGAGGAGGCCGCCGCCAAGTTCGGCAGCGACCCCCGGATCTTTGAGACCACCGTGAAGGAGCTGGTCTCCGACGAGCAGGGGCGGCTCTCTCAGGTGGTCACCGTGAAGCTGGCGCCCAAGCGGGATAAGAAGTCGGGGCGGGTGCAGATGACGCCCGTCCCCGGCACCGAGGCCACCCTCCCCTGCCAGCTCCTCCTCATCGCCGCCGGGTTCCTTGGCCCCCAGGCGTACCCCTTCGCCGCCCTGGGCCTCCCCATCCCCAAGGACGCCGGGGAACAGTCCCTCCCCTCCCCCTACCACACCGCCCTCCCCGGCCTCTTCACCGCCGGGGACGCCCGCCGGGGCCAGTCCCTGGTGGTCTGGGCCATCCGGGAGGGTCGGGAGTGCGCCCGCCAGGTGGACCTCCACCTCATGGGCTACACCAATCTCTAAAACAGGCAAAAAATCGCCGGGGCCGCATGGCTCCGGCGATTTTGTATTCAAACTATTTTTCCCACTCCGAAGGTCACCGCCGTCATAATTGCCGCGGCGACGCACACGCCCAGGAGGATAATGGGGACGGCCTTCCGCAGGCGGATGTCCAGCATCGCCGCCACCAGCGCCCCCGTCCAGGCGCCCGTGCCCGGCAGGGGGATCGCCACCAGGAGACACAGGCCGATCTCGCTGTACTTCCGCACCAGGTTCCCCTTCAGGTGGGCTTTTTGTTCCAGGCGCGTGACCAGGCCGTCACACCGTTTGCTCTTCCGCCGCAGCCAGGCGAACACCCGGCGGATGTAGATGATGATAAACGGCACCGGCACCATATTCCCCAAGATCGCCGCCGTCAGCGCCAGCGGGTACGGCAGCCCCAGGGCGATCCCGTAAGGCAATCCGCCCCGCAGCTCCACGATGGGCACCATGGAGATCAAAAGCGTCGTCAGCCACTTCCCCAGCGTCGTCTCAAAAACAAACCCGCTCAGCGTCCGATCCCTCCGTCTCTCTGTTTCCCGTCCTCTGTTGGCGGTGTGCTCCGCCTCCAAGGCGACGGTCTCCGCCGGGTCCCCGCCCGCGCGGTCAGATCTCCCGCTCTTGTTTTTTCAGGAATTGATAACAGCGCGCAAAGCCCCGCGCGGCGCTGACCTCCGGGGTCCATCCAAGTCCTTTCAGGCGGGATACGTCCATGGGTCTCTTCCTCGCGCTCTCCGGGCTGGGCCTGTAATCCTCGCCGATCGGACGGTCTTCCAGGATGACATGAAGCGGCTCTCCCTCCGAAAGGCCGGCCAAAATCTCGGCCAGGCGCCGGATCGTCATATATTCCTCGGGATTTCCGACGTTATAGCACCCGCCGCTCTCCCCTTCCAAAAGCGCGGTCAAAAGGCCTGAAACGGCATCCGTTATATAGCAAAATGCCCGTGACGCCGATCCGTCGCTCTTCATCACAATGTCTTTGCCGTCAACCAGGCAGCGCATGAACTCGGAAAAGACCCGCGCGTCGCTCTGGGTGTTCATGGTCGGGCCGTAGACGTGGAAGATCCTGGTTATGACCGTCCGGATCCCAAACTGCCTCTGGTAGGCCAGGCAGAGCAGCTCTCCCGCGCGCTTGCTCTCCCCATAGCAGTTGCCCGGGTCGAGATAATTCAGCTTCCCGCACAGATCCTCCCGGATGATCCCGGCATCGCCGATATCCCCGTACACGCTGCCTGAGCTGAAGAAAACGACCCCTTCGCACCCGTACTGTCTGGCGTGCTCCAGGACTCTCCAGGTGCCTATGGTGTTGGGCAGGACCACATCCGCCGGGATCTTCCCGTAAAACTGCGGACTGGCGAGGCTGGCCGCGTGGATGATGTAGTCAAACCGCCGCTCCACCTCTATCTCGTCGCTCACGTCACCTTGTAGGAAGTGGAAATACGGCCGCTCCATATACGCGCCAAACCTGTCCTGCGCTTTTTCCCGCTTTCGCGCGCCGGCATATATTTCAACGGGAATGCCCGCTATCTCATTCAGGTAGAGGAGAAAATAGACGATGTAGCTGGCGATCATGCCGGTGGCCCCGGTGATATAGACGCTCTTTCCCCGGAGCTTTTCCACGGTCGGGAGACTGGCCCAGATCTGATCCTATCCGCCCGGATGACACGCATCCGTACCGACGTAAACTTGTCCATCACGCACACCGCCTTACGTCATAAGATCGGCGCGGAAGAACAAGGAATACTCTATTTACAGGGAGTGCCCCCCCCCCCCATTGTTAAAAATTTAACATACTCTTTGATCCCCTGCTCAAAGTCAACATGAGGACTCCATCCCGTGTCGGCGCGGAGGGTGCTGATATCGGCGCAGATCTCCAGCGGGCCATCCTGGGGGTATGGGATCCTGCCCAGGCCGATCTCCAACGTCGGGTCCACAGCGTCCCGCATCTCTGTGATAAACTCAGCCAATGGACGGGCCTCCCCGCTGCCGACGCAGTACACAGCGCTCCCGGGCGCGTTTTCTCCTATCATGTAAAACGCGCGTCCGGCGTCGGCGCTATACAGGTAGTCCCACTTGTGGGTGCCCGCGGTGAAGTCGGGCACCTCATGGTTCAGAAATTTCTTTATGGCGCTCGCCACCATGCTGGTATCCTTATCGTATTTTCCATAAACGCTGAACACTCTGGCCCAAACGCAGGCGATTTCCAGCTTATCCGCCTCCATCCTCGCCAGCCGCCCGGCGGCGTACTTGGCCACGCCATAGGCGGAAAACGGGGCGATCGGCGAAGCCTGGTCTATCTTTTCCAGCCTCGTTTTGCCATACTCCGCCTGTGAGCCGGATCCCACAAACATCCTGCACCCAAGGCCCTTTGCCGCATGGAGCGCGTTCAGCGAGTAGAGGATGTTTTCGGCCTGTCCGCAAATGCTGTTATCCCGCGCGGCGCCGGTCCCATTCCACGCGAAATGGTAAAATACATCGCACGGCTCGCCGATCAGCTCCGGGAGCTTTTCATATTGGTCCAGATCACACGGGATCACCTTCACCCGTCCGTCCGCCGGAAGCCGGAAGAGTTTTTGGCAGTCCCTTCTGACGACCGCGTAGATCAGGTCACATCCCCGCTCCAGCGCCGCCTCGATCAAGGCGACGCCGATCATGCTGGTCGCTCCCGTGACGACGAGCTTACTCATCCGTCCGCGCCGCTCCACACGCACCGCTCCCCTTCCGTTCACTGAAAATTGATCCGCTCCTCCTCCACCACCAGGGGTCTTCCCATCATGCGCACATTGATCATCAGGATATACTCCCCCAGCAGGCCGAGGAAAAAGAGCTGCACCGAGCCGATGAAGAACATCCCGATGAGCATAGGGGCCGTACCCATCAGGAACCGATCCCAAAAGACCAGCTTCAAGATCAAGTAGACACAGCCGATCAAAAAGCTGAGGGCAGACAGCAGACCGCCCAGCAGCGTGGCGCAGCGCAGGGGGACCTTGGAGTAGGAGGTGATGCCCACCATGGCGATGTCAAAGAGGGAGTACCAGTTGTTCTTGCTCTTACCGCTCCTGCGCTTGGGCTGGTTGAAGGGGATGGCCACATAGTCAAACCCCAGCTCCGCCACGATCCCGCGCAGGTATGGCACCGGGTCTTTCAAGTCCCGAAGGACCTGGATAAACGCCTTGTCGTAGAGGCCGAAGCCCGTGAACTGCTCGATGTGGTCGATGTCGGATATCTTCCGAAGCAGCTTGTAGTAGATCCCGCGGATCATATACATCAGGTGGTTTTCGTCGCTGGAGTTCTTGATGCCCAGGACGATTTTCGCGCCCTTCTCCCACTCACGCACAAAGTCCACGATCATGGACGGAGGGTCTTGGAAGTCCGCCGTCATCTTGATGGTGCAGTCGCCGGTGGTCTGCTTCAATCCGTGTACCGGCGAGCGAATCTGCCCAAAGTTCTTCGCGTTGAAGATCGCCTTGACCTTGGGGTTTTCCGCGCACAGCGCCCGCAGGCGCTCCCGGGTCTTGTCCCGGGAGTGGTTGTCGATGTAGACGATCTCATAATCGTACTGCGTCAACTGCGTGTTAAAAATATTCACCAATTCCTCAGTCAGGGGGCAGACATTGTCCTCTTCGTTGTAGGTGGCGATCAGTACGCTGATTTTTTTCATCTCTATTACCTCTTTTTTGCTCCAGCGATTAGGGATCGCATGAGAGCGCTTTGTTCAATTCCTCGTCTGAGAGAAACGGGAACATATTCTCTAAGGTCCCGGAGGTCAATGTCCCATCCGCGTTTGCCTTGGCGGCAACCTTCGGCTCCGTATTCTGTCTCTTGGTGACAAAGACTTCGCAAATGCACGGCGGCTCCAGAGAGAGACACTTTTTTATGTCATTTGAAAGGGTCTTGCTGCTCCTGCACATACAGTATGGAAATCCGTATGCCCAAGACAATTTGGACAGATCCGGAAAACTCAGATCGCCGCTCTCTTCCCCGATCCCAACATATCGGCCTTCAAAGTATCTGTTTTGGGTCTGCCTGATGGAGTGATACCCCTCATTGTTGATCACAAAAATACGGATCGGGAGGCGATTATGGATGATCGTTTGAAGTTCTTGGATATTCATTTGCAAACAGCCCTCGCCCATAACAGCGATGGTCTCTTTCCCTCCTGAAGCCATACAAACGCCTATGGCCGCCGGAAGGCCATACCCCATGGAGGCCGTCACCGCGTTGGTGTAAAACCTCTGGCCCTCTTTTAGATAAAACGATTGACTGCCGGCCACACGCGACGTCCCAACGCTCACTACGATCTGGGAATTTTCAGGCAGCAGGTCAGAAAGCTGGTCGTAAAACGCGTAAATGTTCGTTCTGCCTGGTTCGATCTCCTGGTAATGCTTCCCTGTTACAACTGGATAGCTATTTTTCCAGCCGTCGCATTTTGCTATCCACGCGCCCGCATATTCCGAGCGGCTAAACCACGTTTTATGATCGCGATCGGCATGGTCGAGCACATAGGCCAACATTTTGTCGATAAGCTGCGCGGCATCTCCGACCACCGGCATATCCACATGAAGCGTTTTCTTTTTCAATTCCTCCGGGTCTATATCATTCAGGATCGTATACGCCCCTTTGGCCCAATTCTCATAGTTGAAACCCGTCTGCATCAAGCTCTGTCGGCTGCCGATGGACAACAAAAGATCGCACGTTTGGATGGCAAAGTTACCGGCGCGAGTGCCGGTCTCGCCGCTTCTCCCCACATATAGGGGGTGGCTTGACGGCAGGAGATCAACGCTGCTCATTCCCGTAACCACGGGAATGCCCAGAAGGTCGACCAATTTTCTGAAGGACTCATAGGCGCCGGAAAGTCTGATGCCGTGTCCGGCATACAGGACGGGTCTTTTTGCCTCCCTCAGTTTTTCAAAAATGCAGGCGACCGTGCTGTCGCTTATATCCTTCGCGCATTCCGCGAGATCTTCATCCGGGTCATAGTCGGTCAGGCTGTCCACCTCGACCATCGCGCCCTGAACATCCAGAGGAATATCCAGCCAACATGGGCCTGGACGGCCTTGCTTGGCAAGAAAGATCGCTCTTTTCAGGTGATATTTGATATCCTCCGCGTTTTTCACCATGACTGCGTATTTGGTCATACTCTCTACGGATCGTACGATGTCATATTCCTGGATCCCCATTGTTCGCAGCCGCAAACCACTCCCGCGCACGGTCGTCGCATAGCGAGCCTGGCCAGACAATACGATCATGGGAATAGAGTCCATCCAGGCACACAATACCCCTGTGATCGCGTTCGTGGACCCTGGGCCTGTTGTAACGCAAACCACGGCCAAATCGTTGTTCACCCTCGCGTATGCCTCCGCCGCCATGGCCGCCGCTTGCTCGTGGTGGTGATAGATACATTTGATCTGGTCACAATGACCCAGGGAATCATTCAAATGCATCGCCCCTCCGCCTGTCACGGTAAACACCTGTGATACTCCAGCCGACCTGAGCGTCTGGGCGATATAGTCCGATACCTTCATCTTCATAACAGGCGCCTCCTCATTCTTTCATCATTCCTTTTCATTTAGCTGCCTGTCCGCGCCGCGGCCAGCGATCGCCGTGCCCAGCGCGCACACAAACGCCAACCGGAGCAGGTTGGCGATCAGAACGCCCATCACAAATCCCTGTATGCCGGAGTGGTTGGCGCCCAACGTCGCCAGGAGCAGAAAGACCACCACATAGCTCCCCTGGGTCAGGAGCTGCCACCGCTCCGAGCAGAAGGTCAGCATGACCGTCAACAAAAGGCTGGAGGAAAAACAGGCGATCTGGGAGAGGTTTGCCAGCGGCGCCAGGGCCAGGATCTCCTCCGCCACGTCGCGGTAAAAGGTCCGGGCAAACCAGGGCATCACCACGCAGATCGCGCCGTACAGGACCGCCCCCACCACGACCACGGCCACAGAGGTGAAGAGATACGCCTTGCGGGTGATTTTTTGCGTGCCCTTGGTCAGATACCCGATGATGATACCGTTCAGCGGCACCACCAGCAGCGCCAAGGTCTTGCCCAGCAGGGACGCCACATAGAACACCGTCACCGATTTGCCGCCCATCAGCCCTTGCAGCAGCACGCGGTCCATGTTCAAAACGGCGTTATAAAAGAGGTAGGAGACCGCCAGCGTGGCGGCGTGCCGGAAAAAGCTCCACTGGTTTTCCGACCGCCGCAGCGGCCGGTAGATATGCCCCCTCCAGAGTACATAGAGGAAGCACAAAAGTTCGCCGGGCAGGAAGGCCAGCATCCAGTTGTCCGTCAGGCGGTAAAGTCCCACCCCGGCGATATAGCCGATGGAGATGGCGCAGTAGTAGAGGAAATAACCCTTGTAGAAGAGGCTCATCCGAAACTCGGCGTCGCCGTAATACCGGAGGGCCGTGGCCAGGAGCAGGCCCACCGCGGCGACCCATTGTCCCGCCGTGGAAAAGAAGCCGTGGGTCATCCAGAGGAACACCGCCAGCGAGGGGATCAGCATGATCCCGATGCTCAAAAGGGCGTCCCCGTTCTCCACCGTATACTCCCGCCGCCGGACGAGCCTGGTGTTGTTCACCGCCGAACCCACGGAGGGGGCAAAGACGGCGATGACTCCCATCACATACAGCACGTCCCCAAAGCGCTCAGCACCCAGCCGGTGATTGAGCTGGGGGTAGACGAACAGCTGCATCACCCCGTTCATCAGCACCAGCGCCGAGATGCTCCAGAACACGTCGATCAAGAGCTTTTTCTTCTGCAACGTAACCACTCTTTCCGGCAATCTTATTCCGCCACGGCCTCGCCGATGGACTGGGCCATGTAGTCGAGCATCTCGTCGGTCATGCCCGGATAGACACCCACCCAGAAGGTGTCGCGCATGATGCGGTCGGTATTGTCCAGCGCGCCGACGACCCGGTAGGCGTCCGTGCCGCGGATATCGTCGAAACAGGGGTGGCGAACCAGGTTGCCGCTGAAGAGCAAGCGGGTCTGGATGTTGCGCTCCTCCAGGTAACGGGTGATATCATCCCGGCTCAGGCCGCTGTCCGGCTTCACGGTGAGGAGGAAGCCGAACCAACTGGGGTCGCTGCCCGGTGCGGGTTCCGGGAGGATGAGCTTGTCTGCCGCGGAGCCGACGGCCAAGGCGTCCCGGAGGCGCTGCCAGTTGTGGCGGCGGCGCTGGACGAAGGTGGGGAATTTTTTGAGCTGCTCCACGCCGATGGCCGCCTGCATATCCGTCACCTTCAGGTTGTAGCCGAAGTGGCTGTATACATACTTGTGGTCGTAGCCCTTCGGCAGCTCGCCGAACTGTCCGTCGAAGCGGTGGCCGCAAAAGTTGTCGTGTCCCGAGGGACACACGCAGTCCCGGCCCCAGTCGCGGTAGCTGAGGATGAGCCGGTGGAGCAGGGGGTCGTTGGTGTAGACGCAGCCGCCCTCCCCCATGGTCATGTGGTGGGGCGGGTAGAAACTGCTGGTGCCGATGTCGCCCCAGGTGCCGGTGAAGCGCGTCTCGCCGTCGATGGTGTAGGTACTCCCCAGGGCGTCGCAGTTGTCCTCCACCAGCCACAGGCCGTGCCGGTCGCAGAACGCTTTCACCGCCGCGATATCGAACGGGTTGCCCAGGGTGTGCGCCATCATCACCGCCTTGGTCCTGGGGGAGAGGGCGGCCTCCAGCTGGGAGACGTCGATGTTGTACTGGGGGATGGTCACGTCCACGAAGACCGGCACCGCGCCGTACTGGAGGACGGGGGTCACCGTGGTGGGGAAGCCCGCCGCCACCGTGATGACCTCGTCGCCCCGCTTGATCCGGCGCTCCCCCAGCTCCGGGGCGGTCAGCACAGAGAACGCCACCAGGTTGGCCGAGGAGCCGCTGTTTACCAGGTGCGCGAACTTCACGCCCAACCACTGGGCAAACTCCCGCTCAAATTCCTCGGCGAACCGGCCGGTGGTGAGCCAGAAGTCCAGGGCGGAGTCCACCAGGGAGCGCATCTCCTGGTCGTCAAAGACCCGTGCGGCGTAATTGATCCGATCCCCCGGCGCGAAGGGCTTCTTGTTCTCCTTGAAGTCGTGGTAATAGGCGGAGACGGCGTCCAGGATCTCCTGCCGCGCCTCCCGCTCGCTTGTCCAGTCGTGTTTCATCGCTCTTCCTCCCTATATTCCGCGATCTCCCGGTCCATCTCCCCGGGGACGTCCCCGCGGTCGAGCCACACCCGGGTCCACGCCACCGTCTTCTCAATGGCCTCGCCGATGTGCCAGCGGGGTTTCCAGCCCGCCGCCGCCTTCAGCTTGGAGCAGTCCAGCTTGAGGAAGTTGGCCTCGTGGGGGGCGTCGGCCTCGGAGCGATCCTCCCAGGTGAGTCCGCCGCCCCACGTTTCGCAGAACAGCGCCACCAGCTCCCCGGTGGTCACGCAGTCGCATTCGTCGGGGCCAACATTGTACCACCCGGAGAAGGCCGGGTCCTCGTACTGCCGCCGGGCAATCATCAGGTAGGCGAACAGCGGCTCCAGCACGTGCTGGTAGGGCCTCGTGGAGTGGGGGTTGCGGACGGTGATGGGCCGGCCGGCCTGGATCGCCCGCACGCAGTCGGGGATGATGCGGTCGTGGGCGAAGTCCCCGCCGCCGATGACGTTGCCCGCCCGGGCGGTGGAGATGGCGGTCCGGCCGTCGGCAAAAAAGCTGACCTTGTAGCTGTGGGTCACCAGCTCCGAACAGGACTTGCTGTTGGAGTAGGGGTCGTAGCCGTCCAGCGGCTCCTCCTCCCGGTAGCCCCAGACCCACTCGTTGTTCTTGTAGACCTTGTCGGTGGTGACGTTGAGGAAGCTCCGCACGCAGTCGGTCCGCCGGACGCACTCCAGGATGTTCACCGTGCCCATGACGTTGGTGGCGTAGGTGTACGCCGGGTCCTTGTAGCTGTCCCGGACGATGGGCTGGGCGGCCAGGTGGAGGACGATCTCCGGCCGGGCGGCCTGGAAGGCGGCGAACAGGGCGTCAAAGTCCCGCACATCCCCCATCACCGAGGTCATCTTCCCCTCCAACCCGGCCAGGGCGAACAGGTTGGGTTCCGTGGGGGCGGGGAGGGAGTAGCCGGTGACCACCGCCCCGGCGTTCACCAGGATCCGGCACAGCCACGCGCCCTTAAAGCCGGTGTGGCCGGTGACGAAGACCCGCTTGCCCTTGTAAAATTCCATGTCCATCAGTCCCACACTTTCCAGGGCGCTTTCCCTGTGGCCCAGAGCTTTTCCAGGGTCTCCTTCTCCCGATAGGTATCCATGCACTGCCAAAAGCCCCGGTGCATATAGCTCATCAGCTCTCCCTGGGCCGCCAGCGCCTCCATGGGTTCCCGCTCGAAGACGCAGGCGTCGCCATCCAGGTAGTCAAAGATCTTCGGCTCCAGCACCATGAACCCGGCGTTGATGGGCGCGCCGTCCGCGCGGTTCTTCTCCCGGAAGGATTTCACCGCGTTGTCCCCGCCGATGTCCAGGATGCCCTTTTGCTGTTCCAGGCGCACCGCCGTCAAGGTGGCCACTTTCCCGTGCTGCCTGTGGAAGTTCACAAGCTCGGTGATGTTCACATCGCACACCCCGTCACCGTAGGTCATAAGAAACGGCTCGTCGCCAACATACTCTTGTACGCGCTTGATGCGCCCGCCGGTCATGGTTCCCAGGCCGGTGTCCACCACCGTCACCTTCCACGGCTCCGCAAAGCTGCGGTGGATGGTCATCTCGTTCCGACCTTCGGTGAAGTCGTAGGTGATGTCCGAGCTGTGCAGAAAGTAGTTGGCAAAGTATTCCTTTATGATGTGCTGCTTGTACCCGGCGCAGATGATGAACTCATTGTGACCGTAGTGGCTGTACAGCTTCATGATGTGCCAGAGGATGGGCTTCCCCCCCAGCTCGATCATGGGCTTGGGGCAATACCGGGACTCCTCCGAGATGCGGGTGCCGAGGCCACCGGCGAGTAAGACGACTTTCATATTGCTATTCCTCTCAAAATATTTCACTCAGAGTGAATTGTTATTGTTTCTTATAAGATCTTGCAAGTAAAAGCAATTCAGTCATCGTGTTCCAATTCTGTTGAACTTCTTATCAGAAGGGCGAGGTCGCCGCCATCTTCAGGCGCGGACTGATAGATCGTCACAAAGTCGGAATCGGTTTCGTTTACGGGGCTGAAAGTTATCGTATACTCCTCCCCGTCGTTTACCGACACACCTCCAAGGTCAAACGTGGCCACGCTGTTATCAGCCAGCGAAGAACAATCTATGTCATACGAATAAACAGGACCCTCTTCTCCTGTAATTTCCATGTGTACAAGGGATCGATTTTCACGGGCATAGGTCCCAAACATGATCTCTATTTCCTCAAGATTTGTCCCGTCTGCCTCAAATGTCTGTGAATATGTGTTTCCGGTTGTCAGCGGATACGCCGGAACAAGGGAACCGGAAAGGTTGTCATAGGAGACCGTGTAATTTTTTACAATATCATTTACTTGATAGATCAACACCCCGTTCACATTTTCTACCTCTGTCAGGATCTGACCATGTGACTGGCTGAAATCATCCAAACTCGTGTTGGACACCACATAATCTACCCCCAATGCGTCAAGATCCTCGCCTGTCAGTACAACAGAAATGTGTTCAGGAGCCAATACTTCCATAGCGGTTTCCTCCCCAAGGGATACGTCCACCTGACAATATCTGTTGTAGACCTCCTCATTTTCGCCGTCCGGGTCCAAAATGGACCACTTCTCCTTATCCATATAAAAATTGGTGGCGTTAAACGAGTTCAGCCCGTTAGCGGACAGAAAATTTCCATAAGGATACGGCCCAGCGTACAGCCAATAGGCGTCAGGATCCTCCGCGTCCATCGCCTTCAGCGTATTCGAGATCTGCTTGTCCGTGATCGCCGATACTCCCTGCGACAACGGATTGGTAAGGCATACGCTCACCAAAACGCAGCCAAGGGCAATCATGGAAAACAGGTATCTCTTCTGCGTAAAAACGCAGAAGGAGATTGCAAAAATGAAAATCAATCCCGCCGCCCACAGGATGCGGCTGTTTCGAAGAAATCCAACGTATTCTCCGCCTCTTTGCAGAACCATGAGAAGCGCCGCCGCGACGAGCCCCGCGGAAAGTGCCGCCGTCCCCCAGGTGAACCGCTTTTTACGGTCGCTGAATAGATAGCAGGCCAGGTAGATAGACAGCGGACCGAACGTCCAATAAAGGCGGTTGTTCGTCACGTTGGAGAACATCGTGATCCTGGCAAACCACCTGGGAAAACGGAACAAAAACCACAGCAGGCAGAACAGGAAGTAGGCGTACAGCGCCTTCATCAGCGATCCGTGGGGCATATCTTCCTTCTCCTTCTTGTGCCCCATGATAAGCGCGGGAACGGCGATCAGGACAGCCGGCCAAACAGGGAAAAACGCGCTCGCTTCGCAGCTGTTCGTCCCAACGGGCGGCAGAACAGGAAGGAGATATTGATAGACAGGATAAAACAGATGTATCCCTGTACCAACAGCGCCTGTCATAAACCGCTGACCAAGAGTTACCGTGGACATGATGGCTGTCACCGCATCCCAGGAGCGCCAGAAAACGCTCACGAGCAATACCACAGCAAGTGCCACAGCGATCACAAGTCCAATGACATCTTCCAATTTGAGCCGTATTCTCTTCCGGTTTTCCCACACCGCGCAGGCGGCAAATATCAGGATCATCCAGCCCAGGGGCACCTGGAGAGAGGGGGACAGCGTCGTCACAAACCCCACGGACGAGGACACACCGGTCGCCAGGGCCAGTATTTTGTATCTCCGTTTCTCAAAATGACGGAGATAGCACAGGCCGCTTGCGATCATCACCTGCGCGTAGAGCAGGATCTCCGGCAGAATGTGCCCAGCCCACCACTGCGTAGCGGGCGCTCCGACGATCATCAGCGCGCCTAACAGGGAAATCTTCTTATGATCGGTCAGGTAATAGATGATCTCATAGCCGCTGAGAAAGAGTCCCAGGATGCGGAACCAATAATACCAGGCCGTCCCCGCGTCCACGCCGAAGAGATAGTAGCCCCAAAACGTGGGCTGTCCCACCACGATAGCGGGTTCCAGCGCCGGCAGATGGGCCAGCATCGCATTGGCGCCGCCCATGGCCAAATCGAAATTGAAAAGCGGGAACCCGTTGTGGATCTGGGACATGATCTGCGGAATGTCCATCGCCCACACATCGCTGGTGATATCCCGAAGCTTGCCCACATACGGCGTAGTCACGTCGCCGGAAAAATATCTGTCCCAAACGGGGAGCGACAGCCCATGTACCCGAAAACAGACAAGCACAAGGAATATCCCGATGACGATCGGATATCTGTAATCGATCAAGAAATCAAGCGTAGTCCTCTCTTTGATCCTCATTTTACATATCGACCCCTTCTATACGGACTTATCCCTTCCACCGGGGACGGCGCCCCGGTCCGAAACCACCGTATCCTTCCGCGGCGCGCGGCTCCTCATCTCGGGGAAAAATCTTCCCGGTCCAGCGTGAGGTTCGGATTGTAGTACGGGTCTCCAGCTACCAGTTCCTTGTCCCAGCGATCCAGGAACCGCTTGACCTCCCCGGAAAACCGCGCCTGCTTTTCCGGGGTGTCCTCCAGGCCGCGGGTTTTCGACTCATAGTGATACAGCTCGGCGTAAGGCGTCCAGACGATGAGGTAGCCGGCCTTGCGGATCTTCATGCACAGGTCCACATCATTGAAGGCCACCGCGAAGTCCTCGTCCAGACCGCCCACCTCGTTCCAGACCTCCCGGCGCATCATCAGGCACGCCGCCGTCACGGCGGAGTAATTTTGGGTGATCGCCATCCGGCTCATATAGCCGTGGTCACCACGGGGGAAATACTTGTGCGCGTGGCCGCCCACACCGCCGATCCCCAAAATCACCCCGGCGTGCTGAACGGTGTCGTCCGGGTAGTAGAGCATGGCGCCCACCGCGCCCACATCCTCGCGCTGGCTGTACATGAGCATCTGCTCCAGCCAGTCCGGCGTGATGACCTCTATGTCGTTGTTCAGCAGGAGCAGGTGCTTGCCGGTGGCGTACCCCGCGCCGTAGTTCACGATGGCGGCGTAGTTGAACGTCCCCTTCCAGTACACGACCCGGATCCGCTTGTCCGCCTTCAGGGTATCGTAGTAGGCGAAGGTCGCCCGCTCCTCGCTGTTGTTCTCGATAATGATGATCTCCCACTTGGAGTACGTGGACTTCTCCCGGATGGAATCGATGCACTTTTTCAGGTCGTCGACATGGTCCTTGTTGGGGATGAGGATGGAGATCAGGGGCTTGCCCTGGATCTTATACCGGATGCGGTAGGTGGAGGGGATCCGGGCGTCCCCCACCTGTCCGTCCAGCCCCACCCGCCGCAGGTGCTCCTGGAGGGCCGACCTGGCCGCCGCCAGCGTGTAGGGCTTGGCGGAGACGTCGGAGGCCGTGGAGGCCTCGTGGGCGCGCCAGTAATACAAAATTTTGGGAATGTGAACGATCTGCTTTGCCTTCTCGGTGAGGCGGAGGATCAGGTCGTAGTCCTGGCTGCCGTCGAACTCCGGCCGGAACGCCGTCCCCAGCGCGTCCAGCAGGGTGCGCCGGAACACGGTAAAGTGGCAGATGTAGTTGTAGCTCCGCAGGGTGTCCGGGGCGAAGTCCGGCTTGAAATGCGGACAGTAGGCGTCCTCGGGCGTCTCGTGGAAGGTGTTCTCGTCGGTGTAGATAAAGTCCGCGTCCTTTTCGCAGATGGCCTCCATCACATGGTAAAGGGCCGAGGGGTGGAGCAGGTCGTCGTGGTCCAGAAGGCCGATGTAGTCCCCCGTGACCATGGCGATACAGGCGTTGGTGTTCTCCGAGATCCCCTTGTTCTCCGCCAGCTTCTGATAGCGGATGCGCTGGTCTTTTTTGGCGTACCGCTTGCAGACAGACGCCACATAGGCGTGCTCCTTGTCGCTGCCGTCCGCCAGGCAGAGTTCCCAGTTGGAGTAGGTCTGATCCTGCACGGAGCGGATCATCTCCTCCAAAAATTTCTGGGGCGTGTTGTAGAGCGGCACGACGATGCTGATCTTCACCGGACGTGGAAAAGCATAGGCCCGCTGGGCCTCCAACTCCTTTTTCGTATGCAGAGGTTTGGAGGCCTCCGGCTTGCCCCAATGACGGCGGCATTTTTCGCAAAAGCGCCCCCAGGTGTAGCGGAGGCCGTGCTCCCGCAGGCATTTGAAACCCCCGTGTACCAGGCGGAGGAGCTTGATCCGCCGCAGGGGGCGCTTGATGGCGTCCAGCACCACCCGCAGGGGCTTGGTCATCTTCCAGAGCGTGGCGTTGGAGATGGACTGGTAGGCGGCATTCACCTGGGCCAACTGCCGCTCAAGGTCATTTCGCTGCGCCATAGCGGCGGCATAGTGCTCCTGATAGTGGGTCAGTTCCGCCGCCGTCTCCGCCCCCTTCTCTCGCAGGGTCGCCAACTCGCTCTCGCAGTCGGCCAATTTGCTCTCGCAGTCGGTCAACTCCGCCTCGCTCTTCTCCAGCGCTTCGGTCCGCGCCTGGAGCTGGCTGTCCTTGGCCTCGATGATCTGGGTTTGGTTCTGGATATGGCGCTCTTTATCTTCGATGATCCTATTTTGATTTTGGATGTGGCGCTCTTTGTCCACAATGACCTCGTTGAGCCTGTTTTTTTCGCTCAGCGCGTGAAGCTCCTGCCGGGTCCGGATCAGATCCTCCAGAAAACGCACCGCGTCTCCCGTGTCGCGCCCTTTTTCCCACAGGCCCAGGGCGCATTTTTCCCAATCCTCAACGCCCTCGTGGGCCATCACGCAGAAAACGCGGTAGCAGCTGTCCGAGACGTCGCGCGCGTAGATATTCCGATTGTAATAGTTGTCGATATAGGTGTGAAACGGCAGTGTTTCGGGTTCAAAGAGCGAACTGAAGACGCAGTACCACATCTTCTCCCAGACCCGGATATCCCCGTGGAAGAGGGAGAAGAAGGGGATGCCCAGCTTGTTCAGGCAGGCGCCGATCTCCTCCGTCTTCGGCAGGGAATTTTCAAGGTGCTCCTTCAGCCAGATAAAGTCCTCCCCGGCCAGGGTCTTATAGTATTCATTGACCCGCGCTTCCGCGTCCATGACGTCCTGGGCGTAAAACGGGAACGACAAGATCACGCCGAGGCGGGAGACCCGCCAGGCCTCCCGCAGGAATTTTTCCCGCTTCTCCGCCGGAACATGCTCCAGCACATCCGCCGCCACCACAAAGTCAAAGCTCTTGTCGTCAAAGGGGATCGCCGTTCCGTCCACCCGCTGAAAATCGGGGTCCTTTTCCATGGCCTCGCTCAGGGCGATATCCGTGAACATGATCTCGTCCTGGGGCAAAAAGAGCCTCAGGTCCTTATGCTCGTTGGAACCCAGCTCCAGGACGCGGAAGGACTGCCCTTCCCGCCGCCGATGAAACTCCACCAGACGGCAGATCGTCTCATACCGCTGAA
Organism: uncultured Oscillospiraceae bacterium; assembly: GCA_947631595.1. Taxonomy (GTDB): domain Bacteria; phylum Bacillota; class Clostridia; order Oscillospirales; family Oscillospiraceae; genus MGBC124762. Next base: position 2,786 of record CANRLZ010000002.1, on the reverse strand, counting down.
ACTGGTCAAAGGCGATGTTTGTTTTGTCCACGAGCCTCACCCCTTTTCGTACCCGTCGCACACGGTTTTTGTCTCGCCCAGCATTTTCACCTGGCCGTGGTCCAGCCAGAGGACGCGGTCGCACATCTCCCGGATCTGGTCCAGGCTGTGGCTCACGAACAGCACCGTGGTGCCGCCGCCCATGAGTTCCAGCATCCGCGCCTTGCTCTTGGCCTGGAAGTCCGCGTCGCCCACGGCCAGGATCTCGTCCACGATCAAAATGTCCGGGTTCACCACCGTGGCCACCGAGAAGGCCAGGCGCATCACCATGCCGGAGGAGTAGTTCCGCAGAGGCACGTCGATGAACTGGCCCAGCTCGGAGAACGCCACGATCTCGTCGTACTTCTCCTTCAGAAATTCCTCGGAGTAGCCCAGGATGGCGCCGTTGAGAAAGATGTTCTCCCGGCCGGTGAGGTCGAAGTCAAAGCCGCTGCCCAGCTCCAGCATGGGCACCACCGTGCCGTTGACCGCCACTTCCCCGCCGGTGGGCTTCAGGATGCCGGAGATCACCTTCAGCAGCGTGGACTTCCCCGCGCCGTTGTGGCCCACGATGCCCAGGACCTCGCCCTTGCGCACCTGGAAGCTCACGTCCTTGAGCGCCCAGAACTCCCTGTATTTGATTTTTCCCTTCACCATCTGCACCAGATATTCCTTCAGGCTCTGCACCCGATCGTAGGTCATCCGGTAGCACATGGAGACTTCTTTGGCCTCAATGATCATTGTTATCAAGCACCCTGTCGTTCAGATATTGAGTACGAACCGGTCCTGGGTCTTTTTGAACACCAGCGTCCCGATGACCAGCGGCACCAGGGACGCGATCAGCATCAGCGCGTAGGCCTTCGGCTCCGGGGAGACGCCGTCCATGAGCACAATGCGGATGAAGCGGATGATGTGGTAGAGGGGATTGCACTTGTAGAGGGGCAGGAACTGGGCGGGGATGATGGACTCCGGGTAGAAGATGGGGGTGGCGTACATCCACAGCATATTCACAACGCCCCAGAGGAACTGGGTGTCCCGGAAGAACACCATCGCCGAGGCCAGCAACAGCCCCATCCCCAGCGCCAGCGTGAAGAGGCACAGCACCCCCAGCGGCAACAGGAAAAGCGAGGGCCGGAAGGGCGTCCGGGTGATCAGCATCACCGCCAGCAGCGGGATCAGCGCCAGGAGGAAGTTCACCGTGGAGGACATGACCCGTGTCAGGGGGTAGATGTACTTGGGCACGTAGACCTTGGTGATGAGCGAGGCGTTTCCCACGATGGAGGTCAGGGACATGGAGGCAGCCTCGCTGAAGAAGTTAAAGCAGACGATACCGGTGAGCAGGTAGAGGGCGAAGTTGGGGATGTCCGAGCGGAACAGCGTGGAGAACACGATATACTGCACCGACATGGTGAGCAGCGGGTTGAGAAAGCTCCACAGAACCCCCAGGACGGAGCGCTTGTACTTGGTCTTGAAGTCCCGTGCCACCAGCTGCTTCATCAGATATTTGTAGCGGGAAAAGGCCACGAGGACATTGAGGAGCGCGGAGTGCTTCCCCGCCCTGTTCTTCCTCAGCAGGAGCAGGCAGTACCCCGCCAACAGCACGAACCCCGCCCCGGCAAGCCACCAGTAGAATTGGCCGAACCAGAGAGGCTGCCGGGTGTGGACCTGCAAGCAAAGTCCGCCGTCCAGCGCCGTGCCGTTGACCCGGACCAGCTCGTCCTCCTTCAAATTGGCGGACACCTGGTTCCGGGAGGCGGAGTAGGCGTTGCCGAAGTACAGCGTGACGGCGTTGCCCGGCGCGGCCTCCGGCGCGGTGATCTGCAACTCCGCCCGGGATAGGCCGGAGATATCCACGCCGCCAAAGGCGACGTCAAAGGTGGCGTTGTCCGCCAGGGTGCTCACATCCACCGTCCGGCTCCCCAGCAGCCGGTCGCCGTCGTACAGCTCCAGGACCAGCGCGCCGGTGTTCTGCCGCCCGTAGGTGGCGCCATACAGGGTCAGGCCCGTCAGCTCGTCCCCTTGAAGGGGGATCTGCTGGCGCACCGTGACCCCCGCCGTGATCTCCTCCAGCACGCCGGCGCCGGTGAGCATATCGGTGCGCATATCCTGAAAGGAGAATTGGTCGCCACCGATCCAGAAAAACACCGCGGCCAGCACCAGATAGAGGGCCAGGAAGATGGCACAGCCCTTTTTCAGCGATTTCTGTTTCATACCGTTGCCGCGATCTCCTTTAAGTAGCGTTCCAGGGCGTCCCGCCAGTGGGGCAGGCGCGTAAAGCCCATCTGCTCCAGCTTGTCCTTGCTCATCCGGGAGTTCAGGGGTCGGGCGGCCCGGGTGGGGTATTCGCTGGTGGGGATGGGGTGGACGGTGACGGGTTTGCCGCTCAGGCGGAATATCTCCTGGGCAAACTCCGCCCAGGAGCAGAACCCCTCGTTGGTGGCGTGGTAGACGCCGTACTTCTCGGTGGCGATCATGTCGCACAGCAGGGGGGCCAGGTCCGCGGTATAGGTGGGGCTGCCGATCTGGTCGCAGACCACGTTCAGCTCGCTCCTCGTCTCCGCCAGGCGGAGCATCGTCTTGACGAAGTTGTTGCCGTTCACGCCGAAGACCCAGGAGATGCGGACGATGAACCAGCGCTCCAACAGCTCCCGCACCGCCCGCTCGCCGCCCAGTTTGGTGGCGCCGTAGGCGCCCAGGGGGCCGGTGGGGTCGTCCGGCTCATAGGCCCGCTCCCCCGTGCCGGGGAAGACGTAGTCGGTGGAGATGTA
>CANRLZ010000001.1 GCA_947631595.1 uncultured Oscillospiraceae bacterium | reverse complement strand
CGCGGCGGCCGGGGAGTGCGCTGCAGCGGGCCGTAAAAATGTCAAAGAAGCGGCCCTGCCGCTTCTTTGACAGTCTCGATAAGGGCCGCCCGGCAGACGCCGGGCGGCCCTTGTTCAGGCGTTATTTCAGGACGTTCATAAAGTCCAGCACGGAGAGGACGATCCCCACCAGGCAGTAGAGGCCCACCAGGCCGCTGAGCAGCCGGAACAGCAGCCCCAGCACGGGGATCCGGCCCAGCAGGCCCAGCACCACGCCGACCACCGCACCGGCCACCAGGTAGATCAGGATGTTGACCACCAGCGCGACCACATCCTTCTTCGCCCCAAAGGAAAAGGGGAAGATCGACTTGAGCAGATCCATTTCATTTACCTCCTTCGCGAACCCTTAGCCCTCGGCGCCCTTGGCGCCGCGCTGCTCCATCTCCCGGAGCGCGTCCTTGTAGGAGAGGTTCACCCGGCCCTTCTCGTCGATGTCGGTGACCTTCACCCAGATCATGTCCCCGATGTTCACCACGTCCTCCACGCGCTCTACCCGGTGGTTGGCCAGCTTGGAGATGTGCACCATGCCGTCCTTGCCGGGCGCCAGCTCCACAAAGGCGCCGAACTGGAGGATGCGAACCACCTTGCCGTAGTAGAGCTGTCCCACCTCGGGGACGAAGACGATGGTCTCGATCATCTTCTTGGCCGCGTCGCAGGCGGCGGCGTCGGGGGAGGCGATGTGGATGGTGCCGTCCTCCTCGATGTCGATCTGGGCGCCGGACTCGGCGGTGATCTTCTGAATGACGCTGCCGCCCTTGCCGATGACCTCCCGGATCTTGTCCACGTCGATCTTCATGGTGATCATCTTGGGGGCGTAGCGGCTCACCTCGGGCCGCGGCGCGGCGATGCAGGGGAGCATGATCTCGTCCAGGATGGCGAACCGGGCGTCCCGGGTGATGTCCAGGGCCTCCTTGATGATGGCGTGGCTCAGGCCGTCGTTCTTAATGTCCATCTGAATGGCGGTGATGCCGGCCTTGGTGCCGGCCACCTTGAAGTCCATCTCCCCGTGGAAGTCCTCCACGCCCTGGATGTCGATAAAGGTGGTGAAGCCCCCGTCGTCGTCCTGGATGAGGCCGCAGGAGATGCCCGCCACCGGGGCGGAGATGGGCACGCCCGCGTCCATCAGGGCCAGGGTGGAGCCGCAGATGGAACCCTGGGAGGTGGAGCCGTTGGAGCTGAGCACCTCGCTGACCACCCGGATGGCGTAGGGGAACTCCTCCACGGAGGGCAGCACCGGCTCCAGCGCCCGCTCGGCCAGGGCGCCGTGGCCCTTCTCCCGGCGGTTGGTGGAGCGGGCGGCACGGGCCTCGCCCACGGAGTAGGAGGGGAAATTGTAGTGGTGCATATACCGCTTTTCGTCCTCTTCCCAGATGGTGTCCAGCTTCTGGCTGGCGGCCAGGGTGTTCAGGGTGCAGACGGACAGCACCTGGGTCTGGCCCCGGGTGAAGAGGCCGGAGCCGTGAACCCGGGGCAGCACGCCCACCTGGGCGGCCAGAGGCCGGATCTCGTTCTTCTGGCGGCCGTCTACCCGGTGGCCCTGGAGCAGCCAGGCCTTGACGATCTTCTTCTGGAACTTGTAGGTGATCTCCTCCAGGAACTGATCCATGTCCGGGTGGGTGTCCAGGTACTTCTCGTGCCACTTCTCGATCATGGCGTTCCAGCGCTCTTCCCGGACGTTCTTGTCGTCGGTGTCCATGGCGGCCTTGGCCTCGTCCATGAAGTTGGCCACGATGTCGTCAAACAGCTCCTGGTCAAAGGCGGCGTGGTCGTAGGTCATCTTGGGCTTGCCGATCTCAGAAACCATCTGCTCGATGAGGGCGACCTGCCGCTTGGCCTCCTCGTGGGCCTGGCAGATGGCGTCGTACATGATGTCGTCAGGCAGCTCCTTGGCCCCGGCCTCGATCATGACCACCTTTTCCTTTGTGGCGGCCACGGTGAGGTCCAGGCGGGAGTTGTGGCGCTGCTCCTGGGTGGGGTTGAGGACGATCTTGCCGTCCACATAGCCCACCTCCAGGCAGCCGATAGGCCCGGCCCAGGGGATGTCGCTCACCGCCAGGCAGGCGGACACGCCGAACATGGCGGCCATCTCCGGGGAGCAGTCCCGGTCCACGCTCATGACGGTGCAGGTCACCACCACGTCGTTGCGGAAGTCGTAGGGGAACAGGGGACGGATGGAGCGGTCGATGACCCGGCTGGCCAGCACGGCGGGCAGGCTGGGCTGGCCCTCCCGGCGCAGGAAGGAGCCGGGGATGCGCCCCACGGCGTAGAGCTTTTCCTCAAAGTCCACGCTCAGGGGGAAGAAGTCCACCCCGTCCCGGGGACGGGGGGCGGCGGTGATGGCCACCAGCACGGTGGTGTCGCCGTAGCGCACCATGGCGGAGGAGTTGGCCAGCTCCGCCACGTGGCCCACTTCGATGGACAGCTTGCGGCCGCACAGGTCCATGGACCAGGTCTTGATGTCGAACTGCTTGCGGGTGATGATGGTTGACATTGGGGGGTTCCTCCTTTTGTATGCCCCCGGACCCCTCTCTTAGCACTTGAAGCTGGGTCGAATTTCGTCGGCCTACCTTCAACTGCTAACAAAGGAGACAAGGGGGAGAATTTTGTCAAAGGGTGGCGTGGCAAGCCACACCACCCTTTGCGGTTGACGCTCTCGTTCTTATTTACGGATACCCAACTTAGCAATGACGGCGCGGTAGCGCTCGATGTCCTTCTTCATCAGGTAGTCCAGCAGCTTGCGGCGCTGGCCGATCATCTTGTACAGGCCCCGGCGGGAGTGGTTGTCGTGGATGTGAACCTTCAGGTGCTCGGTGAGCTGGCCGATGCGGGCGGTGAGGATGGCGATCTGCACCTCCGGCGAGCCGGTGTCGGTGGGGTGGATGCGGTTGGCGTCGATGACTTCGGTCTTCTGGTCTTTGCGGATCATGTTTGGTTCCACCTTTCTTGAAAATTTGCCCAGGGCCGAGACCGGGGCCGGTGATGCCGCGGGTCACAGCGAAGGGTAGGTAAAGGCGTCTGGTCAACAGACAGAGGTAGTTTAGCACAAACTTTCCCCCCTGTCAACGAAAACTTGCGCAAATATGGGCTGTCCCGGGGATTTGCATTTCTCTCCCGGCTGTGGTACACTAGGGGGCGAGATTTTGACAAAAGAGGAAGTTGAACATGGAAGTCAACGGCGAGACCATCAACGAAGTACAGGACTACAAGGACATGGGCCTCTCCCCGGCGCTTTTGCGGGCGGTGGAGCAGAAGGGCTACGTCACCGCCACCCCCATCCAGGTGGGGGCCATCCCCCCCTTCATGGCGTGGAAGGACGTGATCGCCAAAGCCCCCACCGGCACGGGCAAGACCTTCGCCTTCGGCATCCCCATGGTGGAGCACACCGACCCCGCCGGGGAGGCGGTCACCGGCCTGGTGCTGGCCCCCACCCGGGAACTGGCCCTCCAGATCCAGGAGGAGCTGCGGGACCTGTGCGCCTTCAAGGAGGGGGTGCGCTCCGTCTGCCTCTACGGCGGCGCGCCCATCGAAAAACAGATCCAGGCTCTGAAGAAGCGCCCCCAGATCGTGGTGGCCACCCCCGGTCGGCTGATGGATCACATGAAGCGGCACACCGTCCGGCTGGACAAGGTGGAGACGGTGGTGCTGGACGAGGCGGACCGGATGCTGGACATGGGCTTTGTCCGGGACGTGACCCGCATTCTGGACACCATGCCCCAGCGCCGCAACCTGGGGATGTTCTCCGCCACCATCTCCCGGGAGGTGCTGGACATCTCCTGGGTCTACCAGCGCGACCCGGTGGAGATCACCGTCCAGCCGGTGGCGGAGAACAAGCCGGATATCCAGCAGTACCGTGTGGAGGTGGACCGGGGGGAGAAGGTGGACATCACCGCCCAGCTCCTGGAGGCCGGCGGGTATGAGCGGGCCATCGCCTTCTGCAACACCAAGAACATGACCGACCGCCTGGCCTCTCTCCTGCGCATGCGGGGCGTCCAGGCCGACGCCATCCACGGGGATATCCAGCAGCGGGTGCGGGAGAAAGTCCTCACCCAGTTCCGGGAGGGCAAGCTCCGGGTGCTGGTGGCCACCGACGTGGCCGCCCGTGGCCTGGATATCGACGATGTGGACGTGGTGTTCAACTACGACGTGCCCGACGAGAACGAGTACTACGTCCACCGCATCGGCCGCACCGGCCGGGCCAAGCGCCATGGCGTGGCCTACACCCTGGTCTCCACCGTCACCGAGGCCCTGAAGATGGACGAGATCCAGCGGGGCACCCGGAACGTGGTCGTCCCCCTGAAGTACGAAAACGGGGTACTCCTGGAGGTGGAGGAGAAGTCCTGAACCCTTGATAAAGCGCGAAAAGCACGCTGACCAAAACCGGCCAGCGTGCTTTTTCTTGTCCTCCCCTCGCCCACAGGGGCGAGCCTTGGTCAAGGGAAAATCAGAAGTCCACCTCGGTATCGTAGTAGCAGCACTTGAGCAGCTTCTCCATCTCCTCCTGGCTGGGCTGGCGGGGGTTGGAGCCGGTGCAGGCGTCGCCGATGGCGTTCTTGGCGATCTCGGGCAGCCGCTCCAGGAACACCTCCTCGGGGACGAAGCCCTGGTCGGTGGGATAGCTGTCCGCGCCGTAGTGCTGGATGCAGTGGGGGATGTTCAGCTGGTCGTTCATCTTCCGCAGGTAGGCGATGAGGAGCTTCACCTTCTCGTCGTCGTTGGCGCCGCCCAGGCCCATCTCGTCGGCGATCACGCCGTAGCGCCGCTTGGCGGCGGGGTCCTTGGCGTTGAAGGCGATGACCTTGGGCAGGTACATGGCGTTGGCCGCGCCGTGGATGATGTGGGCGCCCAGGTCGGCAAAGGCGGCGCCGGTCTTGTGGGCCATGGAGTGGACGATGCCCAGCAGGGCGTTGGAGAAGGCCATGCCGGCCAGGCACTGGGCGTTGTGCATATTGTCGCGCTTGGTCATGTCGCCGTTGTAGGAGTCCACCAGGTCGGCCTGGATCATGCGGATGGCGAAGATGGCCAGGGGGTCGGTGTACTGGCAGTGGGCGGTGGAGACATAGGCCTCGATGGCGTGGGTCATGGCGTCCATGCCGGTGTGGGCCACCAGCTTCTGGGGCATGGTCTCGGCCAGGTCGGGGTCCACGATGGCCACGTCGGGGGTGATCTCAAAGTCGGCGATGGGGTACTTGATGCCCTTGGCGTAGTCGGTGATGATGGAGAAGGCGGTGACCTCGGTGGCGGTGCCGGAAGTGGAGGGGATGGCGCAGAAGTGGGCCTTCCGGCGGAGCTTGGGCAGGCCGAAGACCTTGCACATATCCTCGAAGGTGACCTCGGGGTACTCGTACTTGATCCACATGGCCTTGGCCGCGTCGATGGGGGAGCCGCCGCCCATGGCCACGATCCAGTCGGGCTGGAACTCCAGCATCTTCTCCGCGCCCTTCATCACCGTCTCCACGGAGGGGTCAGGCTCGATGTTCTCAATGAGGGCGACCTCCATGCCCGCCTCCTTCAGGTAGTTCACAGCCTTGTCCAAGAACCCGAAGCGCTTCATGGAACCGCCGCCCACGCAGACGATCGCCCGCTTGCCCTCGAAGTTCTTCAGCGCCTCCAGAGCGCCCTTGCCGTGATACAGGTCACGGGGCAGAGTAAATCTAGCCATACCTCAATTACCTCCTGAAAAAATTTTTCGCGCGATTGTTAAAAAATTATCAATCTCACTGAAATCAAGTATAATCGTTCCCAGGGGGAATGTCAAGAAATTTTTGTTAAAACATTAACAAAGTTTCCCCTCCCCCGCTCCTCCTTGTTTGTTAAAATTTTCACAGGGCGCGAAAACACGGCGGCGCGGCGCCTCAGGGGGCGCCGCGCCGCCGTGCTTTTCCCTTGAAAATCCCGTCTCTCAGGCGTTCTCCTGGGCCAGGGCGGCCTCCAGGGCGCGGGAGAGCTGGTCGGGGCAGGAGGTGCCCTTCCCGCCGCAGTCGATGCCCCGCAGCAGGGGGATGACCTCCTGGGCGCGCTTGCCGGTCACCAGGGCGCTGATGCCCTGGAGGTTGCCGTTGCAGCCGCCCAGGAAGGACAGGGACTTCACCACCCCGTCCTCCATCTCCAGGCGGATCTGCCGGGAACAGACCCCGTGGGGGGTGTAGGTATAGACCATGAAAAACACTCCTTATCTCTTTATGGCTGGGACAAAAGCGGCTCCAGGATGGGCACCACCTTCTCCGGCGGCACCTCCACCCCGGCGAATTTCTCCAGGCCCAAAATGGCCTGGCGCATGAGCAGGGGCAGGCCGTTCATGGTGGCCCGGCCCAGCTCGGACGCCCGCCGGAGGAACTCGGTCTGGGCGGGGTGGTAGATGAGGTCGCTCACCAGCGCCGTCCGGGGCAGGCGCTCCAGGAAGGAGAGGTCGTCGTACTCCCCCTGCCCCGCCATGCCCAGGCTGGTGGCGTTCACGATGAGGTCGCACCCCGCCGCCTCCGCCGCCAGGGTCTCGGCGTTCCACGCCGCCGTCCGGCCCTGGCCGGGGATGAGGCCGGCCACCGCCTGGGCCTTGGCCGCCGTGCGGTTGGCCACGGTGACCTGGGCCGCGCCCGCGTCCCCCAAGCCCACCGCCACCGCCTTGGCGGCGCCTCCGGCGCCCAGGAGGAGCACCCGCTTGCCCGCCGGTTCAAACCCCGCGGCGCGCAGGGCGGCGATGTAGCCGGGGCAGTCGGTGTTGTAGCCGTACAGCCTGCCCTCCCGGATGCACACGGTATTCACCGCCCCCAGCTTGGCCGCCAGGGGGTCCAGCTCGTCCAGGCAGGGGATGAGCAGCTCCTTGAAGGGCATGGTGGCGTTGAACCCGGCGTAGCCCAGCTCCTTGGCCGCCGCCAGAAACTCCCCCAGCCGCTCCGCCTTCACCGGCTGGCAGAGGTAGACGTAGTCCAGGCCCAGGGCCTGGCACATGGCGTTTTGCAGGAGGGGGGATTTGGAGTGGGTCACCGGGTCGCCGATGATGCACAGCTTTTTGGCGGTGTTGGTCAATGTGACGTTCACGGCTGCGCCTCCAAAAAGTACCCCATGGCGGCCTCGTAGCCGTACAGCCCCAGGCCGCACACCTGCCCCACGCAGGCGGGGGCGGTGACGCTGACGCGGCGAAACTCCTCTCTGCGGTGGACGTTGGAGATATGTACCTCCACCGCCGGGACGGACACCGCCTTCAGCGCGTCCAGCAGGGCGTAGGAGTAGTGGGTGAACGCGCCGGGGTTGAAGATGATGGCGTCATAGACCCCCTGGGCGGCGTGGATGGCGTCGATGAGCGCCCCCTCGTGGTTGGACTGGACGAACTCCACCTCCGCGCCGTGGGCGTGGGCGAAGGTCTTCAGCCGGGCGCACAGCGACTCGTAGCTCTCCGCGCCGTAGACCCCCGGCTCCCGCTGGCCCAGCAGGTTCAAATTCGGGCCGTTCAGAACGAGGAATTTCATAGCTCCAAAACCTCCTTTTCATAGATGGCGGCGATCTGCTCCGCCGCCTCCTGGTAGGTGTCGGTGGGTGGGATGTAGTGGTGGGCGTAGCGCTTGTAGAGGGGCAGGCGCTGGGCGTAGAGGGTAAAGATCCGCGTCCGGGCGGCGTCCCTGTCCCCGCCCACCAGGGGCCGACCGGTGTGATCCTCCCCCAGGATGGCCTCCGGTGGGCGGTCCCGGAAGAAGACGATCCCGGTGGCGGCCAGGGCGGCCATATTCTCCTCCCGGAGCACCATCCCGCCGCCGGTGGCGATGATGGTCCCGGACAGCTGGGCCGCCCGCCGGGCGGCCTGGGTCTCCAGGTCCCGGAAGCGGGCCTCCCCCTCCTGGGCGAAAATCTCCGGGATGGTCTTCCCCGCGGCCTGGGCCACCATGGCGTCGGTGTCCACCGCGGGGAGGGACAGCTTTTGGGCCAGGTACTGGCCGATCTTGGTCTTGCCGCTGCCCGGCATGCCGATGAGCACCAGGTTTTTCACGCCCCTGTCTCCTCCCCTGAGCGGTAGTTGCCCAGCACCCGGAAGGCGGTGGAGCACTCCACCAGCTCCCGCAGCACCAGGTCCATCTCCGGGTCCAGCAGGTTCCCGGTGAAGTCCACAAAGAAGCGGTACTCCCAGCTCTTCTCCAGGATGGGGCGGCTCTCCAGCTTCATCATGTTCAGCCCGCCGATGGCGAACACCGCCATGATCTGGTGGAGGGTGCCCACCTTATGGGGCAGGGTGAACAGGGCGCTCACCTTGTCCCGATCCGGCCCCAGCTCCATCCGGGGGGAGACCACCACGAACCGGGTGTAGTTCTCCGCGGCGCTGGAGATATTCCGCTCCAGCACGCGCAGCCCGTAGAGCTTGGCGCACCGCTCCGAGCCGATGGCGGCGAAGGGCTGGCCGCTCCCGGCCACGAACTGGGCGGCGGCGGCGGTGTTGGACAGGGCGGTCTGCCGCCAGGGGCGGCCCTTGAGGTAGGGGGCGCACTGGAACAGCCCCTGCTCGTGGGAGAATACCTCCGTCACGTCCTCCAGCTCCACCCCAGGCGGGGCCAGGAGGCAGTGGCGCACCCGCAGCTTCACCTCGCCCACGATGAAGTGTTCGTACTTGGCCAGCAGGTCGTAGACCTGGTTGATGGAGCCGGTGGAGGAGTTCTCGATGGGCACCACGCCGTAGTCCGCCTCGCCGCGCTGGAGGGCGATGAACACGTCCTCCCAGGCGGGGAGGTTCCGGCGGCTGCAATCCTCGCCGAAATAGGCCGCGGTGGCCTCCTCGGCATACGCCCCCGGCACCCCCTGGTAGAGCACCCGTGGATCGGCCACCGGCTGCCGGGCGTCCCGCTTCTGGGCCTGATATTGGGTGAAAGACGGCTGGCTCGGCTCCACCAGGCGGCGCTGCTGCCGCCGGGAGAGGGCCATGATGGTCTCAAAGAGGGTGCGGGCTTCGCTCTGGATGTCCTGGCCGGCCAGAACGGCCTTGCCGTCCAGCACCTCCTGCTCCCGCTGGGGATCCAGGACCTGGATGCCCGCGGAGACCTTGTACTCCCCCACCTTCTGGGTCACCTCCATCCGCCGGGTGAACAGCGTGAGGATCTCCTTGTCGATCTGGTCGATCTGATCGCGCAGGCGCTTGAGTTCGTCCATCAGCGATAGCCCTCCTTCAGTTCCCGGTAGACCTGGGCGTTGCGGCGGTTGGCCTCCATCTCCTCCGCCGTCAACTCCCGGCGCACCTTGGCCGGCGAACCCATGACCATGGACCCGTCGGGGATGACGGTGCGCCCGGTGACCAGCGCCCCGGCGGCCACGATGCAGTTTTTGCCGATCACCGCGTCGTCCAGGACGATAGCGCCCATGCCGATGAGGGTGTTGTCCCCCACGGCGCAGCTGTGCAAAATGGCCCCGTGGCCCACCGTCACGTCCCGGCCCACGGTGAGGGGGTGACCGGTGGTGGTGTGGAGGACAGCGTTATCCTGGATGTTGCTCCCCGGGCCGATGACGATGGGCGCCTCGTCGGCCCGGAGGACGGCGTTATACCACACCGAGCAGTCCTCCCCCAGCGTCACATCCCCCACCGCCACCGCGCCGGGGAACACAAGGGCGGACTGGGGCGGGGTCACAGGCTCAAAACGGGACATGGCAAAGCCTCCTTTTCTCTCTTTCAGATCCCCAGCACCTGGCAGGCGGCCAGGGCGGCGGCGGCCTCCACCACCGGCACCGCCCGGGGGACGACGCAGGGGTCGTGGCGGCCCTTTATGGCGATCTCCACTTCCTCCCCGGTGCGCAGGTCTACGCTCCGCTGGGGCAGGGCGATGGAGGGGGTGGGGCGGAAGGTGGCGGTGAACACCACCGGCATTCCGTTGGTGATGCCGCCGTTGATCCCCCCGGCCAGGTTGGTCTCGGTGACCACCGCGCCGTCCCGGACGGCCAGGGGGTCGTTGGCCTGGCTCCCCCGGTGGTAGGCGAAGGCGGACCCCGCGCCGAACTCCACCGCCTTCACTGCGGGGATGGCGAAGAGGTGCTGGGCGAAGACGCCCTCCACGTTTTTGCCGAAGTCCGGCGCGCCCAGCCCGGCGGGCAGGCCGAAGACGGCGCACTCCACCGCGCCGCCCACGCTGTCCCCCTGGCCCTTGGCCTCCAGGATGGCCCCGCGCATCTTCTCCCCCGCCTCCGGGTCCAGCACGGGGAAGGGCTGACCGGCCAGGGCCTCCAGCTCCTCCCGGGTCTCAAAGGGGCTGTCCCAGATCCCGGCGATGATGGCGATGTGGGAGGCCACGGTGACCCCCCGCCCGGCCAAGACCTGCCGGGCCACCGCCCCCGCCGCCACCAGGGGCGCGGTGAGGCGGCCGGAGAAGTGCCCGCCCCCCCGGTGGTCCTGGCAGCCCTGGGAGGCGATGAAGCCGGGGTAGTCCCCGTGGGAGGGCCGGGGGGTGTAGCGCAGGGCGTCGTAGTCCCCGGAGTGCTGGTCGGCGTTCCGGATGACCATGGCCAGGGGTGCGCCGGTGGTCTTGCCCTCAAAGACGCCGGAGAGGATGTGCACCGCGTCGCTCTCCCGCCGGGCGGTGGCGGTGGCGTCCTTGCCGGGGGCGCGGCGATCCAGCTGGGCCTGGAGGGCGTCCAGATCCAGCTCCAGCCCCGCGGGGACGCCGGTGAGGGTGACCCCGATGGCGGGGCCGTGGGACTCGCCGAAAATCACGTATTCCATGTGAGCAGACCTCCCGTTCTCTCGTACTCCGCCCAGAAGTCGGGGTAGGATTTCTCCACCGCCTCCGCCCCGGTGACGGTCACCGGGCGCTGACAGCGGGTGGCGGCGACGGCGGCCATCATGGCGATGCGGTGGTCGTTGAAGCTGTCCACCCTCACGCCCCCCGCCAGCCGGTCTTTGCCCTGAATGTCCAGATAGTCCGGCCCCTGGACGATGTCCGCCCCCAGGGCGGAGAGCACCTGGGTCACGCTGTCCAGCCGGTCGGACTCCTTCATCCGCAGCCGCCCGGCGTTTCCCAGGCGGGTGTGCCCTTGCCGCACCGCCCCCATGACGGCCAGGGGGGGCGCCAGGTCGGGACAGCCGGACACGTCGATGTCCACATCCCCAGGCCGGGTGAGGCGGTCAAAGTGCTCCGCCACTACTTTATCCCCCTGGGCGGAGTTGATATCCAGCCCGTCCAGCTCCACGGCGCTGCCCAGGGCGCGGGCGGCGTACCAGAAGCCCGCCTGGGACCAGTCCGCCTCCACCGCGGCCTCCGCCGGGTGGTAGCGCTGGTTCCCCGCCAGGTGGTACTGGGGGGGCAGGGACAATGTGGCGGTGGAGGTGACGCCGAAACGGTCCATGGCCCGGCAGGTCATGGCGATGTAGTCCCCGCTCTCCAGCGCCGTGGTGGGCACGATGGCGGAGGGGCCGTCCAGCAACGGCAGGGCGAAGAGCAGCCCGGTGAAAAACTGGCTGGACACGTCTCCCCGCAGGGCGTAGGTCCCGGGGGTGAGCAGCCCCTGGACGGTGAGGACTCCGTTTTTCTGCTGGTAAAAAATGCCCTTCTCCCGGAAGATGGCAAAGTAGGGTTCCAGGGGGCGCTCCATGAGCCGCCCCCCGCCGGTGAACTCCCCGCCGCCCCGGACGGCCAGGGCCACGGGGATGAGGAAGCGCAGGGTGGAGCCGGACTCCCCGCAGTCCAGCCGGGGCAGGGCCATACGGCGCAGGGGGGACATGGCGTTGGCCCCCAGGCCGTGGACGATCAAGCCCTCCTCCGTCTCCTGAAACTCCGCCCCCAGCGCCTCCAAACACCGCCGGGTGGCGAGGATGTCCTTGGAGGGGGCGAGGCGGCGAATGAGGCTCTCCCCCTCCGCCAGGGCGGCGGCGATGAGGAGGCGGTGCGCCTGGGATTTGGACGGCGGCGGGGTGACCCGCCCGGCCAGTTTGGTGGGTGTGATGGTGACGGTCATGGGCGCATCTCCTTACGCTTCCCGGCAAAAGGGCTTGAGCCGCTCGATGAGCTGTGCCTGGGGCATTTTGTGGGGTACGGCGCGGCCGATCTCCTCCAGCAAGATCACGCTCACCTGATCCCCCGCGCTCTTTTTGTCCAGGCAGATGGCCTCCGCGTAGTCCCGGAGGGAGCAGGGGATATCCCCCGGCAGGCCCAGGGCGGTGACGGCGGCCTCGATCTGTTCCGGCGCGTCCGGCGGGGTGACCCCCATGGCCACGCCCAGCTTGGCCGCCGCGCACATCCCCGCGGCCACCGCCTGGCCGTGGGTCCAGGTCTGGTAGTTGCCCGCCTTCTCGTAGGCGTGGCCGATGGTGTGGCCGAAGTTCAGGAGCATCCGCCGGCCACGGTCCCGCTCGTCCTCCACGACAACTTGTCGTTTTAAGTCGCAGCAGGTATACAAAACGTGTTCGATCTCCTCCATCACCGCCCCCCGGCTGGGGCGGGCGGCGAGGAAGGCGAAGAAGGTCTTGTCGAAGATACAGCCGTATTTGATGACCTCCGCCATGCCGTCGGCGAAGGTGGCGTCGGGGAGGGTGTCCAGGGTGTCCGGGTCCATGAGCACCAGCCGGGGCTGCCAAAAAGCCCCGGCCAGGTTCTTGCCGTGGTTCAGGTCCACCGCCACCTTGCCCCCTACGGAGGAGTCCACCTGGGCCAGGAGGGTGGTGGGGATCTGCACGAAGTCCACCCCCCGGAGGATGGTGGCGGCGGCAAAACCCGCCAGGTCTCCCACCACGCCGCCCCCCAGGGCGACCACAGCGTCGGTGCGGGTGAGGCCGCAGGCCATCATCTCCTCCCAGAGAGAGGCCAACTGCCGGGGGCACTTGGAGGCCTCCCCGGCGGGGATGACGGCGGCGGTCACCTGAAACCCGGCGCGCTCCAGGCTCTCCCGCAAGCGGCCCAGGTACAGGGGCTGGACGTTGGTGTCGGTGACCACGAACAGGCGCCTGGCCCTGGGACAGACCTCCCTCACCCGCGCGCCGGCGGACTCCAGGCACCCCCGCTCCATGAGGATGTCGTATGCCCTGCCGGGCAGGTCCACCCGAAGCTGTCTCATGCCTCCAGCACCTTGCCGGCCATGGGGACCAGGGCGCGGACCTTGCCCATGACGGCCTGGAAGCTCTCCGGGGTGAGGGACTGCTGGCCGTCGCACTTGGCGTGGGGGGGATCGTTGTGGACCTCGATGATCAGCCCGTCCGCCCCGGCGGCCACGGCGGCCAGAGCCAGGGGTTCCACCATCCAGCTCATCCCCGCGGCGTGGGACGGGTCCACCAGCACGGGCAGGTGGCTCATGCGGTGGATGGCGGGGATGGCGGAGACGTCCAGGGTGTTGCGGGTGTAGGTCTCAAAGGTGCGCACCCCCCGCTCGCAGAGGATGACGTTCTCGTTGCCCTCGCTCATGATGTACTCGGCGGACATGATCCACTCCTCGTAGGAGTTGGAAAGCCCCCGCTTCAGGAGGACGGGCTTGGACATCTTGCCCACCTCCTTCAAGAGGTCGAAGTTCTGCATATTCCGGGCGCCCACCTGCACCACGTCCACCTTTTCCTCGAACAGCTCGCAGTACTTGGGGGACATGATCTCGGTGACGATGGGCAGCCCCGTCTCCCGCTTGGCCTCCAGCAGCAGCTCCAGGCCGGGCACGCCCATGCCCTGGAAGGAGTAGGGGGAGGTGCGGGGCTTGAACGCGCCGCCCCGGAGCATACACGCCCCCGCCAGCTTCACGTCCCGGGCCACCTCGATCATCTGCGCCTCGCTCTCCACCGAGCACGGCCCGGCGATCACGGCGAAGTGCCCGCCGCCCACCTTGGTATTCCCCACCTGGATGACGCTGTCCTGGGGGTGGAACTTGCGGTTGGCCTTTTTATACGGCTCGCTCACCCGCATGATCCGCTCCACGTTGGGCAGGACGGACAGCTTGTCGATGTCCACGGCGGTGGTGTCCCCCACCAGACCCAGGATGGTGCAGCCCACGCCGTTGGTGATGCCCACGTTCAGCCCCTGCTCCTCAAAAGACCTGGCTAAAGCCTCGATCTCCTCTTTTTTCGTGCCCGGTTTCATAACAACGACCATGGTTTTTCTCTCCTTTACACAAAAACGCCCACAGCACAGGGCCGTGGGCGCCAAAATGCTAGTTTGCATGATAGCACACAACTTATGAAAAAGCAATACCTCCCCAAAAAAGCCTCCCCCTGTGGCCTCACGGCCCCAGCAGCCCCCGCAGCCGGGCGATGGCCCGTTTCTCGATGCGGCTCACCTGCACCTGGCTCACCCCCAGCACCTGGGCGCACTGCTCCTGGGTCATGGCGCGGTAGTAGCGCAGCAGGATCACCTTCCGCTCCCGCTCCCCCAGGGCGGCGATGGCGTCCCGGAGGGCGAAGCGCTCCACCAGCTCCTCCTCCGGCCCCTGCACCCCCAGGGCGCTCTCCAGGGTCATGCCGTCCCCCGTCTCCGCCTGGAGGGAGGCCACGCTCTGGGTGGCGGTCTGGGCCGCGGCGATGGCCTCCGGCTCCAGGCCGGTCTCGGCGGCCAGTTCGGACAATGTGGCCTCCCGGCCCAGCCGGGCGGCCAGCGCGGCGGCGGCAGTGCGTATCTTCGCCGCCCGCTCCTTCAGGGAACGGCTCACCTTCACCGGCCCGTCGTCCCGCAAAAACCGCCGGATCTCCCCGGCGATCTTGGGCACGGCGTAGGTGGAAAACTGGGTGCCGTAGTCCCGCTCGTAGCCCTGGATGGCCTTGAGGAAGCCCAGGCACCCCAACTGGTAGAGGTCCTCCGGGTCGGCGCCCCGCCCGGTGTAGCGCCGCACGATGGACCAGATCAGCCCGGCGTTCTCCGCGATGGCCCGCTCCGCCGCCTCCCGATCCCCCTCCCTGGCCCTGTCCAGAAGCTCCGCCGAGGGGGCGCGGTTCACCGAGCGCCCCCCATCCGGGGGGTGATGCGCTTGCGCAGGGTGACGGTGGTGCCCTTCCCCGGCAGGGAGCGCACCCGCACCCAGTCCATGAAGCTCTCCATGATGGTGAAGCCCATGCCGGAACGGCTGTCGTCCCCGGTGGTGTAGAGGGGCTGGCGGGCGCGCTCCACGTCGGGGATGCCCACCCCCTTGTCCTTCACCGAAACCTCGAAGACGCCCCCCTCCAGAATGCGCAGCCGCAGGGTCACCACCCCCAGCTCCCGGGGGTAGGCGTGGACGATGGCGTTGGTCACCGCCTCGCTCACCGCCGTCTTGATGTCCCCCAGCTCCTCCAGGGTGGGGTCCAGCTGGGCGGCGAAGCAGGCGGCGGTGGCCCTGGCAAAGCTCTCGTTGCTGCTCTTGGAGGGAAAGAGGAGGGTGGCCTGGTTCAAGATCGCTGTCATATTATGTAAACCTCCTTAGTCGTCCATGGGGATGATCTTCTCCAGCCCGGCGGCGGTGAAGACCCGCCTGGCCTGGGCGGGGACGTTGCGCACCCGCATTGTTCCGCCCGTCTCCTCCTGCCGCCGCCAGCACCGCAGCAGCACGGCGATGCCGGAGGAGTCCATGAACCCCACCTCTCTCATGTCCACCGTCAGCTCCCTGGGGTCCCGGGCGGACACCTCCCGGTCCAGGGCCAGCATCATCCCCCTGGCCCCGTGGTGGTCGATCTCCCCCTGGAGGTAGACGGTCAGGTCGTTTTTCTCCTGAACAAGGCGGATGGGCATATCTCTCCTCTCCTTTCACCGGCGCGGGGGCTTGTCCCCTTCAGGGCCATGGTACTACGCCCGCCGGGGCAAAACCCGTCGAAGTCCGGCGTCCGGGCATAAAAAAGCCCCCTGGCGCGGGGGGTCGCCCGCGTCAGGGGGTCGTTTTACAAAACGTCAGTTGGGAGCCGGGTCCCGGATCATGCCGGAGGCCTTCTTCCACCGGCCGGAGAGCAGCCGGGAGAGGAAGAGCACCGAGCGCAGCACCCAGTCGGAACACATACCGATCCAGTAGCCCATGGCGCCCAGCTGGGGCAGGCCGGGGATGCGGTCGGTGGTGAGCAAAAAGGCCAGGCCCACCCGCATGACGAACATGGAGAAGACCGCGCAGTACATGACGTATTTCACGTCGCTGGTGGCCTTCAGGATGCCCGGCGTGGTAAAGGAGAGGGGGTAGGTGAAAAACTGGAACATGAGGCAGAGGTAGAGGCAGCTCTGCCCGATGGCCTTGGCCTCAGCGGTGTAGCCGTAGAGCTGGGAGATGACCGGCACCAAGGAGAGGATCAGCCCCACGCACAGGCCATTGGCCAGGTAGGAGATGAGGAACATCCGGCGCATATAGTGCTTCACCTGGCCCAGGTCGCCGGAACCCACCGACTGGCCGATCACCGTGAGGCAGGAGGTGCCCACGCCGCCGCCCACCACCGAGGCGAAGTTGTTGATCTGGTTGGCGATGGCGTTGCCGTTGGCCTGGATGTTCACCGAGATGGTCTCCCCCGCCTCGTTCAGCGCCGTGAGGCTCTTGGCCCCGGTGGCGTACACCCCGGCGTTCACGAAGGTGTTGGTCATGAGCTTACCCAGCTGGAACAGGGCGCTCTCCACCCCGCTGGGGATGGCGATGCGCAAAATGCGCCGCAGCATCGCCCCGTCGAAGCGGAACGGCCCCCACAGCCGCACCCGGACCAGGTTCCCCTCCCGGCCCAGGAGGGTCAGCATAAAGAGCGCGGGCACCGCCCGGCAGAAGAGGGTGGCAAGCCCGGCGCCCAGGACGCCCAGGTTGAGGACGTACATGAAAAGGGCGTCCAGCGCCACGTTCACCCCGCAGCTGATGGCCGCGCTGGTCATGGTGACCAAGCTCTTGCGCTGGGCGCGCAGCAGGGCGGCGCAGGCGTTGAACAGGCCGATGAAGGGGAAGGAGAGGGCGGTCACGTAAAAGTACGTTTGCTGGTAGCCGAAGGTGGTGGGGTCCACGTGGCCGTAAAAGAGCCGGATGATGGGCCTGTTGAGGAGCAGGCAGAGACCCGCCACCCCCAGGGCGACGCAGATGACCAGCATCAAAAGCTGCTTTGCCAGCTTGTTGGCCAGGTCGTTGTCCCCCGCGCCCAGGGCCTGGGAGGTGACGATGGAGCCGCCGGTGGCGAAGGCGGAGAAGAGCTGGATGATGAGGTTGTTGATGTAGTCCACGTTGCCCACGGCGTTGCTGGCGTTGCTCCGCACCGCCTCCGCCGCGTGGATGTTGGACACCAGGATGGAGTCAAAAAAGCCCAGGGAGGTGGAGAAGATCTGCTCGATGACGATGGGCACGATGAGCCAGAAGAGCTGCTTGCCGGTGAAGAGCGTATACCGCCGCTTTTCTACCGTCTCCATCTGTCTTCTCCCCCCTCTCTCCCGCTTTTTGGCGGATACGCCTTGTATGGTACAGCGGTTTTTCTTGATTTTCCATGGATTTTCTATTATCATATTGTCAGAACATTGTTTTTTCAACGATTTGGGGGAGTGAAGAGATGGAAAATCGGCCCGCCTATGACCCCAGAGAACCCATCCGGGGCGTCAAGGCCCAGACCGCGGTGCGGGACGCGGGCTTTGCCATGCCCCGGCCCCACTGCCACCCCTACTTTGAGCTGTTCTATGTGGAGAGCGGCGCCTGCCGCTTCTTTTTGGAGAGCCAGATGTACGACCTCCACGCCGGGGACTTCCTGCTCATCCCCCCGGAGGTCTTCCACTCCACCCGGTACCTCTCCGGCCGGTGCAAGCGCAACAACGTCCTCTTCGCCCGGGACGACCTGGACCGGGCGGTGGCGGCGCTGCTGCCCAGGGGGGAGGATTTCCTCTCCGCCCCACGGGTCTTCCAGACCCCGGAGGCCCTGCGGGAGACCATGGACGCCCAGTTCTCCCGGATGCTCCACGAGGAGCGGCTGGGCGATGAGCGCTCCGGGCCGATGCTCCGGGCGATGCTCCAGGAGCTGCTCCTCCTGTGCGCCCGGGCCTGCCGCTTCCCGGACAGCATCCCCGCCGACATCCACACCACCGACCGGCAGATCGTCCAGGCCGCCCGGTTCATCCACGACCACTACGCCGAGCGGATCACCGCCCGGGACATCGCGGCGGCGGCGGGGTACAGCCCCAACTACCTGAGCAAAAAATTCCGCGCCTCGGTGGGCATCGGGCCACACGAGTACCTGTCCTTTCTCCGCCTGCGCTGCGCCGCCCTGCTGCTGGCCACCACCGACGAGGCCATCACCCAGATCGCCTTTCGCTGCGGCTTTTCCGACAGCAGCTACTTCAAAGACGCCTTCAAAAAGCGCTACGGCGTCACCCCCCGCGCCTACCGCAAACGCCTCTGACCACCCGCTCCTTGCGGCTATGGAACGGAGCCAGTCAGCAAAGAGAGGGCGGCACCCTTACGGATGCCGCCCACAAAACGGCCCCCGCCGGAACTCCGGCGGGGGCCGTTCCCTGTCTTTTGGGTCGCTTTCTCCGGCTTATCCCTTCTCTACATACCGCTGGAGGATGGTGGCCACCTCAGCTCTTGTGGCGGTGCCCTGGGGATCCAGGCGGGCGCCGTCCTTGCCGGTGAGGATGCCCTTCTGGACGGCCCAGCGCACGGCGTCAGCGGCCCAGTCGGAGACAGCGTTTGCGTCCACGAACTCCGCCATATCGGCCGCGCCCACCGCCGGGGACTTGGCGTAGCGGTAGAGCATGGTCACCAGCTGCTCGCGCGTGATGTTCCCCTCCGGGTTCGTGCCGTCGGAGACGCCCTGGGCCTTGGCCCAGTCCATGCCCTTGGCGTACCAGGTGGCGCCGCCGTCGGTGGACTGGCCGGCCAGACGGGCCAGGACGGTCATGAGCATGGCGCGGGTCATGTTGTCGTTGGGGGCGAACTTGTTCGCGCCCACGCCGTTGAACAGGCCCTTGCCCACCACGAAGGTCACGCCGTGTTCGTACCAACTGCCCTTGACCACGTCGGTGAAGGTCTGGGTCGCGGGGATGTTGGGCGTGGAGCCGGTGCTGCCGCCGGTGGAGCCGCCGGAAGAACTCCCGCCGGAGGCCCCGCCTCCGCCGCCGCCGGTGCCGCCACCGCCGCCACCGCCGGTGCTACCACCACCACCGCCGCCGGTGTTGGTGCCGGTCTTGGTGACAGTGACCTTGATCTCCTTCACGCTGGGGTCAGCCTTGACCTGATCCAGGGTCATAGCCGCGGCGTCGGTCATGGCGACGTAGATAGTGGCGGTGCCCTGGGCCACGCCCTTCACCCGGACGGTCTTGCCGCTCACGGAGACGGTAGCCACAGAGGTGTCGGAGGAGATGGCGTAGACGTGCTTACCCGCGTAACCGCTGACGGTGGCGGTGACGGAGGTAGAGCTGCCCACCGACACGCTGACGGAACTCCTGTTCAGGCTCAACCTGTCCACAGGCAGGGCCTTGAAGGTGGGGGTGACCGTCACGTCAGAGGCGGGCATGGTGAAGGTGTTGTCCGCCGCCACGGTCACAGTCTTCCCGTCCGCCTGTTTGACGGTGAGGGTGTCCAGTTCGTAGCCACTGTCCGGGGTGGCGGTCAGGGTCACCTTAGTTCCGGCCTCGGCCTTGGCGGGAGAAGCGGTCACCTTCCCGTGCTGGGCGGTGGTCACGGTGACAGTGTAGGTCTCCGGGGGCAGTTCTTTAAAGGTGGGAGTAACGGTCACGTCGGAGGCGGGCATGGTAAAGGTGTTGTTGGTCACCTTCACCGTCGTGCCGTTGGATTGTTTGACGGTGAGGGCGTCCAGCTCGTAGCCGCTGTCCGGGGTCACGGTGAGGGTCACCTTGGTCCCGGCCTCGGCCTTGGCGGGAGAGGCGGTCACCTTGCCGTGCTGGGCCGACCAAACGGTGACAGTGTAGGTCTCCGGGGGCAGTTCTTTAAAGGTGGGAGTAACGGTCACGTCGGAGGCGGGCATGGTGAAGGTGTTGTTGGTCACGGTCACGGTCTTCCCGTCCGATTGCTTCGCGGTGAGGGTGTCCAACTCATAGCCGCTGTCCGGGGTCACGGTGAGGGTCACCTTGGTTCCGGCCTCGGCCTTGGCGGGAGAGGCGGTCACCTTGCCGTGCTGGGCCGACCAAACGGTGACGGTGTAGGTTTCCGGGGGCAGTTCTTTAAAGGTAGGGGTGACCGTCACGTCCGAGGCCGGCATGGTGAAGGTGTTGTCGGTCACCTTCACCGCTGTGCCGTCTGCTTGCTTCACGGTGAGGGTGTCCAGTTCGTAGCCTTCATCCGGGGTAATGGTTAGGGTCGCCGTTGTCCCCGCCAGCCCCATCCAAGGTGTGACAGTCACCTTGCCGTGTTGGGCGGGGGCCACTGTTACAGCGCAGACCTCATCTCCAGGCCCGATCCCCACCCAGGTAACGTCGATTGCGTCGCTGGTCAAGCGCTCCTTGGTCTCCTCTGTCCAAGTGCTGTTTCCTTTGGGATAATAAATGGTCAAAGTACGATTGTAAAACGGACCTTTGCCATCACCAATCTGCGGCACGTCCCCCGAGAACCTTACGCTGATCATTTGTGTTTCATCGCTGAATTCAGCAAAGGCCCGCGAATCAAGGGTGGTTACGCTCGCCGGAATGGTCACACTCACCAACGAACCGCAGTCCTCAAAGGCACCTTCACCAATGGTGGTCACGCCGTCCGGGAGGGTTACGTTGGTTAAGGAATCACAATACGAAAAAGCCCAATCACCTATGGTGGTCAGTCCTTTCGGGAAAGTCACACTGGTCAGAGCAGCGCAAACGCGAAAGGTATCGTCTCCGATGGTGGTCAAGCCCTCCGGGAGGGTCACACTGGTCAGGGCCTCGCAACCATTAAAGGCACCGCTACCGAGGGTGGTCAGGCCCTCCGGGAGGATCACATCGGTCAGGGCGTCGCAATACTCAAAGGCACCGGCGCCGATGGTGGTCAGACCTTCCGGGAAGGTCACAGTAGTCAGGGCGTGGCAATCCCAAAAGGCTTGGTAGCCGATGGTGGTCACACTGTCTGGAACCGCATAAGTGTCCTGGGTTTTCCCGATGGGATACTGGATCAGGGTGGTCATATCCTTGTTGAACAGTACGCCGTCTACGGCGGTGTAGTCTGGGTTGTCCACTGCCACAGCAAAACTGGTCAAGGCGTCGCAAGATATAAATTCGCCAATGTACGTCACACTCGCCGGGATGGTCACAGTGGTCAGGGCGTCGCAACCATAAAAGGCATAGTCTCTAATGGTGGTCACGCTATCTGGGATACTGTAAGTCGTGCGGGCGCTGGCAGCGGGATACTGGATCAGGGCGGTCTTATCCTTGTTGAACAGCACTCCGTCCACCGCAGTGAAGGCGGGGTTGCCATCCGCCACAGTAAAGCTGGTCAGCGCAGTACACTTCGCAAAGGCATCGCCATCGTAGCCAATGGTGGTCACACTCGCCGGGAGGGTCACGCTGGCCAGTGCGGCGCAATCCTCAAAGGCATAATTGCCGATGGTGGTCAGACTCTCCGGGAAGGTCACATTAGTCAGGGCATCGCAATCATAAAAGGCCCAGCGACCGAGGGTGGTCAGACCGTCCGGGAGGATCACATCGGTCAGGGCGTTGCAATACTCAAAGGCTTCCGCTCCAATGGTGGTCAGACCCTCCGGGAGGGTCACATTGGTCAGGGCGTTGCAATAACGAAAGGCAACGTCTCCGATGGTGGTCACGCCCTCCTGGATGACGACGGTGGCGATTGTTTGCTTATAATCCTCCCAGGGAGAAGAATTATAAGAATAGTCTTTAGAATAGTCTTTCATTGCCCCCGTTCCGGAGATGGTGAGGGTGCCGTCGGCGGTGAGGGCCCAGGATAGGTTTTTCCCGTCCTCATCCGCTCCGCAGTAGCCGGAGGCCACTACCTCTCCCGCAGCCAGGGCGGCGGTGGGCAGCAGGGCCAGCACCATGACCAGGCACAACAGGCGTGAGAAAAATTTCCTTTTCATATCAGGTTCCTCCTTATGGTGTTTTACTTGACAGAATAGGGACAGACGGACCCTGTACTGATCTCTCCGGGTCTCTCCTTTCTCGGCGCGGGCAGCTGGAAACTGCGTCCGCGCTTTCTCTTACGCATGCAAGATGTATTACTTATACATACCATATACGCAAGCTAAATGTAGCATATAAAGAGGTGGTTTGTCAACAGTATATTTGAAGTAGAATGTGAGGTGCGTCTATATGAATAAGGAACCTTTGGTCATCCACCGCCGGGGGGAGGACGGGAACAAGATCATCACGGTGCGGATCCGGGAGGATATCCTGTCCCGCCTGGACACCATCGCCGCGGAGAGCAACCGCTCCCGGAACGAACTGATCAACATCATCCTCCGCTATGGCCTGGACAACCTGACCATCCAATAGCCCCGCCTTGCCTTTTTTTTCGGGGTGTGGTATGATGGGGGCAAGAAATTTGGCCTTGTGAATGGAGGGGAGCGCCATGAGGAAAAAAGTGGTTATTGGTCTGTGCGTCTGCGGACTTCTGCTGGCCGGGCTGGGGGGCGCTTGGGGGTATCTGTACTATCACCCCCGGCAGTACGTGGGAAGCTGGGACGGGGGAAACGTCCGCTACCCGGTGGTCACCTTCCAGCCGTACAACGGCCTGGGCATCCGCACGCCGGCGGCCCTGGCGGAACAGAGCGCGGCCTTCAACGACGGCGTGGGGGCTTTCGCCCATGAGATGGTGGCGGCCTACCAGGACGACCTGACCCTGGACTACACCCTGGAGCGCGGCGACCAGGGGACGGACGTTCTGTTCACCGGCCGGGGCACGGCGGCGGACGGGACGGTGGAGGACATCTCCCAGCGGCTCCACTTTGACCTGGTCATCCGGGGCGACGCCAAGTGGCACTAGCACCCGGAGCGGCCGTTTCGCGCCGCCATAACGAAGGCAGCGACGGGGGAGGGGATTTTTGATGAGTTACGCGGACGAGGTATTTCTCCGGAATTGCCGGGATATCTTAGACCACGGGGTCTGGGACACCGACCGGCCCGTCCGCCCCCGGTGGGAGGACGGCACGCCGGCCCACACCGTCAAATCCTTCGGCATTGTGAACCGCTACGACCTGCGCCGGGAGTTCCCCATCATGACCCTCCGGCGGCAGTACCTCCGCTCGGCGGTGGACGAGCTGCTGTGGATCTGGCAGAAGAAGTCCAACCGTATCGCCGATTTGAACTCCCACGTCTGGGACGCCTGGGCGGATGAGACCGGCTCCATCGGCAAAGCCTACGGCTATCAGATGGGGGTGGCCTACGACTTCCCGGAGGGGAAGATGGATCAGGTGGACTGGATCCTCAAGACCCTCCGGGAAAACCCCGGCTCCCGGCGGATGGTGACCAGCATCTTCAACCACCACGACCTGAAGGAGATGGCCCTGCAACCCTGCGCCTGGTCCATGACCTTCAACGTCTCCGGCCACACCCTCAACGGCATTCTGAACCAGCGCAGCCAGGATATGCTCACCGCCAACGGCTGGAACGTGATGCAGTACGCGGCCCTTTTGATGATGCTGGCCCAGGTCTCCGGCCTGGAGGTGGGAGAGCTGGTCCACGTCATCGCCGACTGCCACATCTACGACCGCCACGTGCCCCTGGTGGAGCAGCTGTTGGAGCGGAAACCCCTCCCCGCGCCAAAGGTCACCCTGGACCCCACCGTCACCGACTTCTACGCCTTCACCAAGTCCAGCTTCACCGTGGAGAACTACCGCTTCCACGAGCTGGAGGGGCCTATCCCCGTGGCGGTCTGATGTGATGGATCCAACCCGATTTTTGAAATGAGGTGTTTTTCATGGACAATTCCAAGCAGAACGAACTCTTTTACAGCACCGCGCAGCGCCAGGAGACCCTGAGCCGGTACACCGCCAAGACCTTCGGGATGATGTTCCTGGGCCTGCTGGTGACCTTCGCCATCGCCTTCTTCCTGGGCTACACGCCCCAGGGGCAGATCATGCTGATCCGCTCCCTCAACACCATGCCCTATCTCCACCTCATCATCCTGGTGGCGGAGTTGGTGGTGGTCATCGCCATGAGCGCTATGATCAACAAGCTCTCCCCGGCGGCGGCCACGGTCTGCTTCTTCCTCTACGCCATCCTCACCGGCCTGACCTTCTCCCTGCTCTTCATCGCCTATGACTTCACCGCCCTGTCCCTGGTCTTCGGCTTCACCGCCCTCTACTTCGGCGGCATGGCGGTGTTCGGCTTTGTCACCAAGCTCGACCTGAGCGGCCTGCGGCCCGTCCTCCTGGGCGGACTCATCGCCCTCATCGTTATGAACATCCTCATGATGTTCATCCCCGGCCTGCAAGTGGCCGACAAGATCGCCTGCACCATCGGCGTCATCATCTTCCTGGCCTTCACCGCCTACGACACCCAGAAGATCCGCCGCTACTACTACGGCTTCCAGGGCGACCAGGCCATGCTGCAAAAGGCCAGCGTCATCTCCGCGCTGCAACTCTACCTGGACTTCATCAACCTCTTCCTCTACCTCCTGCGCATCTTCGGCAAAAACCGGGATTGACAGCGGACGCGAAAAGCGGCCGGCCTCAAGAGAGGCCGGCCGCTTTTTTGTGCCGACGGCTTATTTCATCAGGGAGCACACCAGCTTGGTATACCCCGCCACGTCCTCCAGCTCCAGCCCGGCGGCCAGGCAGGCCTGGGCGTAGAGCAGCTCCACGTAATCCTTCGCCCTTTCCTCGTCCTCGTCCTTGGCGCGGCGCAGGGCGGCAAAGGCGTCGCTGTCCGGGTTCAGCTCCAGCACCCGCTGGGCCTTCATGGGCGCCTGCCCCTCCACCTTCTCGAAGTACCGCTCCATCTCGAAGGACATGGGGCCGTCGGTGGTCATGCACACCGGGGCGGACTTCAAAATGCGGGAGAGGCGCACCTCATGCACCCGCTCGCCCAGGGTGGTCTTGCAGAAGTCCAGCAGGTCCTGGTTCTCCTCCTGGCGGTGCTGGTGCTCCTCCTTCTGCTGCTCCGTCTCCGGCAGGGCGTCGGGGGCGGAGACCGCCTTGAAGGGCTTCTCCCCCTGGCGCTCCAGGACCTGGATGGCAAACTCGTCGATGTCCTCGGTGAGGTAGAGCACCTCGTAGCCCGCGTCCAGGATGCGCTCGGTCTGGGGCAGGGCGGCGGCCTTGTCCCGGCTCTCCGCCCGGACGTAGTAGACAAAGGGCTGGCTCTCCGGCATCCGGGCCTGGTACTCGGCCAGGGTGACCATCTCCTCCCCCTTGGAACTCCAGAAGAGCAGCAGATCCCGCAGCAGCTCCTTGTTCTGGCCGAAGTCGCTGACCACCCCGTACTTGAGCTGGGGGCCAAAGGCCTTCCAGAAGGTGAGGTAGCGCTCCCGCTCGTCCTTCAGCAGACGCTCCAGCTCGGACTTGATCTTCTTCTCCAAATTCCCGGCGATGACCTTCAGCTGGCGGTCGTGCTGCAAAATTTCACGGGAGATGTTCAGGGAGAAGTCGGGGGAGTCCACCACCCCCCGGACAAAGCGGAAGTGCTCGGGCAGCAGGTCGGCGCACTTGTCCATAATGAGCACCCCGGAGGAGTAGAGCTGCAATCCCTTCTGGAAGTCCCGGGTGAAGAAGTCGTAGGGCGCCTGAGCGGGGATGTAGAGCAGGGCCTTGTAGTTCACCGCCCCCTCCGCCGAGACCTGGACGCAGGACAGGGGGTCCTGCCAGTCGCCGAACTTCTCCTTGTAAAACTGGTTCTGCTCCTCCGCGGTGACGTCCTTCTTGGGCCGGTTCCACAGGGGCACCATGGAGTTCAGCGTCTCCCACGCCCGGTGGGTCTCGTACTCGGGCTTGTAGTCCTCCGGCTTGGGGTCGGGGGCGGGCTTGAGGTGGGTGTGCTCCAGCTCCATGCGGATGGGGTAGTGGATGTAGTCGGAGTGCTTCTTCACTAGGGCGGCCAGGTACTGGGGATCCAGGTAGCTGTCGTAGTCCTCCCCCTCCCCCTGGGGCTTGATGTGGAGGATCACGTCCGTCCCCGCCGCCTCCCGGCTGTCCTCCTGGATGGTGTAGCCGTCCGCGCCGGTGGAGGCCCAGCGGTAGGCGGCATCCTCCCCGTAGGCCCGGGAGAGCACGGTGACCTGGTCGGCCACCATGAAGGCGGAGTAGAACCCCACGCCGAACTGGCCGATGATGTCCACGTCCTCCCCCTTGCCCTCGTCCATCTCCTTCTTGAACTGGAGGGAGCCGCTCCGGGCGATGGTGCCCAGGTTCTTCTCCAGCTCCTCGGCGGTCATGCCGATGCCGTTATCCGAGATGGTCAGGGTGCGGCTTTCTCTGTCCGGGACGATGGCGATCTGGAAGTCCCCCCGGTTCAGGCCCACCTTGTCGTCGGTGAGGGCTTTGTAGGCCAGCTTGTCGATGGCGTCGCTGGCGTTGGAGATCAACTCCCGCAGGAAGATGTCCTTGTGGGTGTAGATGGAGTTCACCATCAGATCCAACAGCCGCTTGGACTCCGTTTTGAACTGCTTCTTTGCCATACTTCTCGCTCCTATATGAAAAATTTTTTGAGAAAACAAAGGGTTAGCACTCTTTTCCTCCGAGTGCTAACCCGTATGATACCCCATCTCGGGCCAAAATGCAAGGGGGTTTACAATTTTTTTACTTTTCCACCCGCCGCAGGGCGTCGCCCTTGGCCGGTTCCGGCGCCTGGGAGAGCAGCCGGTATGGCTCCTCCTCCCGAACCATGCCGGAGGAGTAGAGCACCACCACCACGTCCGGCCGGGTCCAGTCCACGTAGGTGAGCAGATCGTCGGAAAAGGAGCGGGGGTCGATGGTGGAGAGCTGGGAGCAGGCCAGGGCCAGGTAGGGGGTCATGGCACAGGCGTAGGAATCCCGGATGAGCAGCACCTTCGGCCCCTGGCGGTTGTAGTAGTTGGTGACCTGGGCGAAGGGGTAGTCCCCGCCGGCGTAGTAGGTATAGGGGTTGCCGCCATACAGATCCCGCTGGGCCACCCGCTGGGGGTAGAGCACCGTCTCCTCCAGGTCCCCCCAGCGGTCGCCGCCGGAGGCGCCGGTGTAGCGCAGAAGGGTGGGGAAGGTGGGCGTCCAGAGGACGAAGTCGTCCACCCCGGCGTAGGTGCTGCCCACCCGCTTGCCCTGGCTGCCCAGGAAGAACCGGGAGAGGGTCTGGCGGTCGTAGGAGTTGGCGTCGGTGTAGATGGGGTCGATGTGGATGGCCTGGCGGCGGGTGTTGCCGCCCACCGAGACGGTCTGGGTGTACTGGCCCAGGCGCTCCGCCAGCGCCTGAAAGCTCACAAAGGCGGCGTCCTGGTTCCAGTGGTGGTCGGTGCGGTAGAACCAGTCGCCCCAGTCGCCTCCGGCGTCTTTCAGGGTCTGCCGCAGGTCCAGGGTGGCCACCCCCTTCTCGTCCAGGGCGGCCAGGAGGCGGTCGGCGCAGGCGTTGGAGGTGTCCTCCACCCCGTATGGAAGCCCCTCCGCCCCCGGCTCCAGCTTGGAGGGCGCCTGGCAGTAGAGCAGGGGGATATCCCGCTGGGCCAGGGCGGTCTGGAGCCGCTTCAGCTCTCCCGCCTGGACCTGGGGGTCGGGTTCCCCCTGGCCCACAAAGGACAGGGAGCCGTCTTTCAGCCGCACCACCCCGTACTCCGGCTCCGCCGCGTCCTCAATGGCCGTCCGGCCGCACAGGGCCTGGAACGCCCCGTAGACTTCGATCAGGCTGTGGTCGTCCTCCAGCGCCTGGGTCACCGCCGCCTGGGCCGCGGCGGTCTGCCGGCCCACCCGCTCCGGCCAGGCGGGCACCTGGGCGGGCAGGGTCAGATCAGCGGGGGCGCTGGGAAGCGCCCCCGCCCGTTCCCGGCCGGGAACGGACAGATCGGTCTTTCGCGGGAGGTCGGGCAGCTCGTAGCCCGCGCAGGCGGTGGCCTCGTTGAGGATGCCGAAAAAGACCGTCCCCGCGCCCCACAGCATGATGAGCAGGAAGAGCACCGCCGTCAGCGCGTAGCGGTTGCCAAATTTTCGTCTGAACCGATCGCTCCAGGACACGGCGAAGCCCTCCTTTCTCTTTGTCTGGGGTGGTGGCCGCCTCAGAAGTTGAAGTAGATGAAGGGGTTGTAGCTCCCCTTGACCAAAAACGCCGCGGAGACGAGGAAGACAGCGCCCAAGCTCACCGCGCACACCGCGTCCCAGGCGGGCATGAGCCAGGGTTTTTCCGCCCGCTGGGCCAACCGCGTCAGCCGCCCCCGCAGCCAGGTGGCGGCGGGGCCGCAGGCGGCGATGGCCAGGGCCAGCACCGCCCAGTTCTGGGTCAGGTAGTACCCCGCCTCCGGACTCCACACCGCCGGGACGCCCACCCCGAACATGGCGCCCAGAAAGCCCGCCGCGCGCTCCAGGCTGTCCGCCCGGAAGAGAACCCAGGTGAAGTTGACCACCAGGAAGGTCACCGCCCGGCGCAGCCACAGCGGGCAGCGCTCCAGGGGGTGCCACAGCCGCTCCGCGCTCAACAGCACGAACCACACCAGCCCCCAGGTGAGGAAGGTCCAGTTCGCCCCGTGCCAGATCCCGGTGAACAGCCACACCACCAGCATATTCCGCCACACGCCCCACCGGCTCTTCATGCGGTTACCCCCCAGGGGGATGTAGAGGTAGTCCCGGAACCAGGTGGTGAGGCTGATGTGCCAGCGCTTCCAGAAATCCCGGCAGGAGGAGGCCAGATAGGGGTAGCGGAAGTTCTCCAGAAATTGAAAGCCGAACATCTTGCCAAGGCCGATGGCCATGTCGGAGTAGCCGCCGAAGTCAAAGTAAATTTGCAGGGTGTAACACAGCGAACCCACCCAGGCCATGGCCACCGACCCGGGCACGCCGGCGTCAAAGGCGGCGTCGGCAATCACGGCCAGCTGGTTGGCCAGGATGACCTTCTTCCCCAGGCCGATCAAAAACCGCCAACAGCCCTGGGAGAACATCTCCCAGGACTCCTGGCGGTGTTGGATCTGGTGGGCCACGGTGCGGTACTTCACGATCGGCCCGGCGATGAGCTGGGGGAAAAAGGCGATGTAGAGGCCCACGTTCAGGGGGTTTTTCTGCACCTCCGCGTCGCCTCGGGCAACGTCCAGCACATAGCTCAGGGCCTGGAAGGTGAAAAAGGAGATGCCCACGGGCAGGGCGACGTTCACAAGGGGCGCGGAAAGGCCGGCCGCCCGGAGGTTGACCAGGGTGAAGGTCAGGTACTTGAAGACAAACAGCAGCGACAAATTCCCCGCCACCGCCAGCGCCACGGGCAGGGTGGTCCTCCTCCCCCGCCCCATCCGGGCGGCCACCCACAGGCCCAGGAGGTAGTTATAGAGGACGCTGCCCAGCATCACCAGCACGAACACCGGCTCGGCCCAGCCGTAGAAGAACAGGGACGCGGCCAGGAGAAACCAGTTTTGCCCCCGGCGGGTGGACCGCAGGGGGCAGTAGTAGACCAGCAATACCACCGGGAGAAAGACGAAGAGAAACAGGTCGCTGGAAAACAGCATGGCTCAGGCGCGTCTCCTTTAGAATAATATCTTCCCCACCTTGGGGATGCGGCGCAAAATGAGGCTCCCCCCCAGGGCGACGGCGAACAGGATCGCCGCTTCCGCCGGCACCGCCCACCAGACGCCCCAGCCCGGCCGGGGCAGGCCATGGTTCTGGCACACCAGCAGCAACAGGGGGTGGAGCAGATAGACCCCCAGGGTGGCGGGGGCTGCGGCGGCCCACACCGCTCCGCCGCCCCAGCGCCGCCGCCGGGCCGCCAAAAACAGCGCCGCGGCGGTCAGGGCCACGTTGGGCGTCAGGTATCCATAGAGCCGCATGTCCAGCCCGCCCTGGCGCAGGGAGAGCAGCCAGGTGCCGCCCCAGGTGACCGCCAGTCCCAGGGCCCCCAGGGCGTAGCAGATCCACTCCCGGCGGGGGTCAAGGGCGCAGGTCTTCAGCAGATAGCCCAGGAGCAGAAAGCCCCAGAGGTCGGTCAGGGCGCTCAGCCGCAGCAGCTCCACCCAGGGCTGCCCCAGCCATCCGGGCAGGAGGCTGGCCAGGGTGTGCGCCCCCAGCGCCACCGCGCCCCACAGCCCCGCCAGATACCACAGCGTCCGCCGGGAGGCCCCCCGGATCAGCGCGCGCAGCGGGGGGATCAGGAGGTAGAGACCCAGGAGCGCGGGCAGATACCACAGGTGGTAGTGGAGCTGTCCGGTGACCACCCGGTTCAGCGCCGCCAGGCACCACTCCGCCCCCGCGTAGGTCCCATAGGTGTCCACAAAGGCGTAGAAAAAGCTCCAGAACACCAGGAGCAGGGCCGCCCGCTTCACATACCCCAGCCATTTTTTCCTGCCCATGGGCTTCTCCGGGTCCAGCAGGAAGGCCCCCGAGATCATCACGAACATGGGGAC
Organism: uncultured Oscillospiraceae bacterium; assembly: GCA_947631595.1. GTDB lineage: Bacteria > Bacillota > Clostridia > Oscillospirales > Oscillospiraceae > MGBC124762. The sequence continues at coordinate 58,660 of CANRLZ010000001.1, read as the reverse complement.
CGCCCAGCGGCAGGCGCCGTCCAGGACGTTCAAGACCAAAAAGCGGGTGGAGGCCGGGTCCTCCGCCGCCAGGCTCGCCCCGGCGCAGTGGAGCAGCACCACCGCGAAGGCGGCCAGGCACCGCAGAACGTCCCCGTAGACCAGGCGGTCGGTTTTTGTCGCCTCCATCAGATCACATTCTCCGCGCGGCGGTAGTTGTCCATGGACACCGCGAAGAGCTGGCCGTTGGTGGGGGGCGTGTAGGTGATGGCGTTGGCCCCGGCGGCGATGGTGGCCCGGATGGTCTCGTCGGTGGGGCCGCCGGTGGCGATGATGGGCACCTTGGGGAACTGCGCCCGGATGGCCGCCACGATGTCCGGGGTCTCCGCCGCGCCGGAGACGTTGAGGATGTCCGCCCCGGCCGCCAGCCGGGCGGCCACGTCGGTGCGCCGGGAGACCACCGTGACCACCACGGGGATATCCACCACCCGCTTCAGGTCGGAGACGACTTTATTCTCCGTGGGGGCGTTCACCACCACGCCGAAGGCGCCATCCCGCTCCGCGCCTATGGCCAGGCCCACCACCCGATGGCCCCGGGTGACGCCGCCGCCCACCCCCACGAACACCGGCATATCCGCGCAGGACAGGATGGCCCTGGTGATGATGGGCTGGGGGGTGAAGGGGTAGACGGCGATCACCGCGTCGGCGTTGACGTTGCGCAGGATGGCCACGTCGGTGGTGAAGACCAGGGATTTGATCCGCCGCCCAAACACCCGGATGCCGGAACACTGGCTGATGCAGGCGGGGATGGTGATCATGTGGGAACGGAGGTTGCCCTCATAAGAGGGGATGTGTTTTCCGGGCATAACGTACTCCTTTTTCGGTTCGATAGGCAAAAACTTACTGGGGCAGCACCGCCCAGGCCCAGCGCACGTTTCCGGGTACCGCGCCGGCGTAGACGGTGACGATGTTGGCGTTCTGGCCGTTGAAGCCCTGGGCCGTCAGGGCGTCGCGCACGCCGTTCTGGAGGGCGGAGCGGAAGTAGAGGCGCTCAAAGCTCTGGGCGATGGCGGGGAGCAGGGAGGGGTCGTAGTTGGACCCCGTCAGGCCCTGGTCCAGCACCAGGCCCAGCCGCCCCTGCCAGCCCGCCTCGGCCAGAGCGGCCTTCACGCTCTGGTAGGTCTGGGCCAACGCGGCGCCGTTATCCGCGGGCGCCGCCTCGGAGAAGAGGATCTCATCGTAGCCGCCGTCGGCCAGGGTCAGGCACCAGCGGGTCAGGTCGTCGGCGCCGCCCTCCCGAGCCAGCAGCGCGTTCCAGTCCGGCGCCAGCCAGGCCGCGGCGTAGGGCAGGCTCTGGCAGGTCGCCCGGAAGGCGTCCCGGTCGATGGCGGGGACCTGGCCGGGGATGGACAGGCCGATGGTCTGATCCACGATGCCGCCCTGCCCCGCCCCGGGGGTCACGGACAGGCCCAGGGGCGCCTCCCGGCGCGTCAGGCCGGACAGGTCTACCGCGAGAGGCGCGGCGCTCACCGGCGCGGCGCTCACCACAGCGCCCGGCTGGGCGCTCGCCCCAGGGCCGCGCCCGGCTCCCGCTCCGGCGCCGGGGGCGGCGCTGGCGGCCGCCACGGGCGGCTCGGCGCTGTCCACGATCACCTGGGGTTCCAGGCTGTCCAGCGCCTCCGGCTCCACCTCGCCGCGGCTCCCGCCGAAGAAGGGCAGGTCGAATTTTGCCCCGTCCGCGGTATAGGTCACGTAGTTGGGCAGCACCACCATGGCGATGAGCGCCAGCACCAGCGCCACCGCCAGGGCGATGACGATGGCGGTGAGGATGCGCCGCCCCATGGGCTTGCGGCCTCGGTAGTTTTGATACTGAAACATAGCGACCCTCCTCGCCCAAACGGGCTTTTCTTCCGTCGATAGTTTAACAGATTAATGATACCACATTCCCGAAGTGGCCGCAATCCTTTTTTCCCGGCGGCGGGCAGGGCGCGAAAAACCGCCTATCCGAACCCGGATAGGCGGTTTGCGGCAAAAAGGGATGGGGTCTTACTCGTCCACGTCCACGTCGTAGACCGGCTTGCCCTGGCTCTGGCTGCCGCCCACGCCGGCGGCGCTGCGGAAGGCGGCCCGGGACTGGGCCAGCTCCTTTCCCGCCTCGGCCACCGCCTCCTCCGCCCGGCGGAGAAGATCGTCACAGTACTGCTCGGCGGCCCGCTTCAGCTCCCGTGCCTGCTCGTCGGCGGCGCGCACCTGCTCGGAGGTCTTCTGCTCGGTCTGGCGCATCATCTCGCCGGACTGCTGGCGCGCCTGGGTCATGAGCTGGGTCTCGTTTACCATGTGCTTGGCCTGTTCCTCCGCCTGCTTGCGCACCAGCTCGGCCTCCCGCTTGGCCGCGGCCAGGTACTCGTTGCGGGTGGACAGAAGCTTGCGCGCCTCGGCAAACTCCACCGGGAACTGCGCCCGGATGTCGTCCAGCAGATCCAGGGCCTTATCCCGCTCCACCAGGCACTTATCCCCGCTGAGGGGCAGACCCTTGGCGTCCTCGATCATCTCGTAGAGGGCGTCCAGCAATTCGTCCACGCTCATAGCCATTTTACCCATTCCTCCCGTCATGGATTTTAGTTTGCACTTCTTCTATGATCTCTCTGGGAACAAAATCGCCCAGCTCCGCCCCGTAGCGCGCCATCTCCTTGACCACGCTGGAGCTGAGGTGGTTGTACTTGGGGCTGGAGGGGAGAAACATGGTGTCCAGCCGGGGGTTCAGCTGGCGGTTGATCAGCGCCATCTGAACCTCCTTCTCGTAGTCGCTCACCGCCCGCAGGCCCTTGATGAGGGTGCAGGCCCGGTGTTCCCGTGCGTAGTCCGCCACCAGGGAGGAGGACTGGTCGATCTCCACATTGGGGAGCTTTTCGCACACCCGGCGGAGCATATCCACCCGCTCGTCCGGGGTGAACAGCCCGGCGGGCTTTTCCGAGTTGACCATGACGCAGACGATGAGCTTGTCAAAGCACCGGGCCGCCCGCTTGATGATGTTCAGGTGGCCCAGGGTGACGGGGTCGAAGCTGCCGGGGTAGATGGCGGTTTTCATCCCCGTTCACCTCCGGTGGTAGAGTGTGAGTTTGATCTTGCCGTAGCGGTACTCCCGGCCCATCTCGTAGGGCGGGTCCAGGGTGGGCAGGGCCTCGTCCAGCCCGGTCTCGCATACAATTATACCATGTTCCGCCACAATGTCAATGAGACTTATGGCGCGAAGGGCCTTTTCCATCAGCCCGGTGCGGTAGGGGGGGTCCAGGAACACCAGGCCGAATTTGCCCGGCCGGGACTCCACGTAGCCCAGGGCATCCCGCTGAAGCACCTCGAAGGCGTCCGGGTCGGCCACCAGGGCGGCGTTCTCCTTCACCACTTTTACCGCCTCCCTGGACTGGTCCACGAAGGTGACGTAGGCCGCCCCGCGGGACAGGGCCTCGCACCCCAGCTGGCCGGTGCCGGCGAACAGGTCCAGCACCCGGCGGCCCTCGATGTCGAACTGGACGATGTTGAACATGGACTCCTTCACCTTGTCGGTGGTGGGTCGGGTGTCCAGGCCGGGCAGCTCCTTGAGCTTCCGGCCCCGGGCCGTGCCCGCGACGATCCGCATGGGTCACTCCTCCTTTGTGCTGGCCGTCTCCCCGCGGGGGTCGGCGTGAAAGTGGTCGTACACCGCCTGGGCGGTCCGGCGGTCCACCGCCGCCTCCAGCTCCTCCACCGAGGCGGCCTTGATGTTTTTGACGCTCTTGAACTGCCGCAGCAGCATGGCCCGGCGGCGCTCCCCCACGCCGGGGATGGCGTCCAGGGCGGAACCCCGCACCCGCTTGGCCTGGCGCTGGCGGTGGAAGGTGATGGCGAAGCGGTGGGTCTCCTCCTGGATCTGGCCGATGAGGGCGAAGAGGGCGGGGATGCGCTGGAGTCCCAACTCCTGGCCGGTGGGGGTGACCAGGCCCCGGGTGCGGTGGCGGTCGTCCTTCACCATGCCGAACACCGGGATGTGAAGCCCCAGCCGCGCCTCCACCGACGCGGCCACCTGGGCGTGCTCCGCGCCGCCGTCGATGAGCAGCAGGTCGGGCAGGGCGCCGAAGTTCTCGTCCCCGTCCAAATAGCGGCGGAAGCGGCGGGTGAGCACCTGCTCCATGGCGGCGTAGTCGTTGGGGCCGTCCATGTCTTTGAGGGCAAAGCGGCGGTAGTCGCCGCGCTTGGGTCGGCCGTCCTCGTAGACCACCATGGAGGCCACCATGTCCTCCGCGCCCTGGTTGGAGATGTCGTAGCTCTCCAGCCGCCGGGGGGGCGTCTCCAGGGCGCACAGCTTGCCCAGGGCCTCCATGAGCTTGCTCTGGCGCTCCTCCCGGGTGGTGGCCCGCTCCACCTCCTCCACGGCGTTGGTGTGGGCCAGGCGGATGAGGTCCAGCTTGGCGCCCCGCTGGGGGGTGAGCAGCTCCACCCGGCGGCCGGCCTGCTGGGACAAAAGCCGGGCCAGGGGGACTTCGTCGGGCAGCTCGCAGGGGAGCAGGATGGTCCTGGGCGACTCCCCACGGGCGGTGTAGTACTGGCTCACCAGGGCGGAGACCGCCTCCGCCTCCTCCCCCTCCACGGGGGTCTCCACCAGTTCCATGTCCTTGGCGGCCAACTCGCCGTCGGCGAAGTGGAGCACCACAAAGCAGCTCTTGGCCTGGCCCCGGAAGTAGCCGACCACGTCGGTGTCCGCCAGTCGGCCCACCGCCCGCTGGCGCTGGGAGAGCAGCTCCACCGAGCGGATGCGATCGCGCAGGGCGGCAGCCCGCTCAAAGCGCAGCGCCTCCGCCTCCCGCTCCATCTCGGCGGTGAGTTCGTCCACCACCTCGCCCCCCTTGCCCTCCAGGAGGCGGACGATCTGCTCCATGGCCTCCCGGTAGCGGCTCTGGTCCATCTCCCGGCGGCAGTAGCCGTCGCACTTGCCCATGTGGTAGTTGAGACAGGGGCGGCCCTTGCCAATGTCCCGTGGGAACTTCCGGGAACAGGAGGGCAGGCGGAAGGTCTCCAAAAGGGAGTCCACAATGGCGAAGGTGGCGCCTCGGGAGCCATAGGGGCCAAAGTACCGCGCCCCGTCCTCGGCGGCGCGGTTGACCACGGAGAAGCGGGGGTATTCCTCCTTCACGCTCAGGCGGAGGTAGGGGTAGCCCTTGGCGTCCTTCAGGAGGATGTTGTACTTGGGCTGGTGGCGCTTGATGAGGGCGCACTCCAGCACCAGGGCCTCGAACTCGCTGCCCACCACGATCACGTCGAAGTGGTCGATGGCGCTCACCATGGCCCGTGTCTTCTCCGTGTGGGAGGCCAGGTGGGCGAAGTACTGGCTCACCCGGTTTTTCAGCGCCTTGGCCTTGCCCACGTAGATGACCTCGTTGGCGGCGTTCTGCATGATATACACGCCCGGCTTCAGGGGCAGGGCGTGGGCTTTTTCCTTCAGCTCGTCAAAGGTCACCTGCCCTCGCCCCCTTCCGTAATATCTTACCCCATTCTAGCAGAAAAGCCCCCCGTTGGCAAGCCAACAGGGGGCGGCGCGAACACGCGCTTGCGGGTGAAGGTGACAGGCAGGGCATAAAAAACCAGCTCCCGGAAGCGGCTTCCGGGAGCTGGAGGGGACTGCGGGGGATGAGTTACTCGGTGAAGTCGGAGTTGACAAGCTCGGAGAGCTTCTCCACGGCTTCCTTCTCGTCGGCGCCATCGGCCACCAGGGAGACGGTGGTGCCCTTGACGATGCCCAGGGAAAGCACGCCCAGCAGGCTCTTGCCGTTCACACGGCGCTCCTCCTTCTCCACCCAGATGGAGCATTTGAACTCGTTGGCCTTCTGGATAAAGAACGTGGCAGGACGGGCGTGGAGACCCACCTGGTTGTTGATGGTGACTTCCTTCACATACATAGACGATCGTCCTCCTATGCTTGCGTACTGGTACCCATAGAAATTCTTTTGATAGGATATCAAATTTTCGCGCCACCGTCAACGGCATTTTACACAAAGTTCAGGGCCGGAAAGCGCCCTGTTCTATTGCTATTTCAGCTCCACCACCGTGACGCCGTCCTCTCCCTCCCCGAACCGGCCGGGTCGGAAGGACTTCACATAGCGGCTGCGCTTCAGGTGTTCCCGCACCGCTTTGCGCACCGCGCCGGTGCCCTTGCCGTGGATGATGGTGACGCTCTCCAGCTTGCCCAGCAGGGCGCTGTCCAGGAAGTTGTCCAGGCGCACCAGCGCCTCGTCCACCGTCATCCCCCGCAGGTCCAGCTCCCGAACGGCGGCCTCCAGCCGCAGGGGGCGGGAGACGGATACGGGCCGGGGCTTGGGCTTGGCCTTTGGGCCGTCTCCGGCCACGGTGAGGCGGACTTCCTCCTGCTGGGCGGTGAGCTTCAAAATGCCCGCCTGGAGTTCCAGCGTGCCGTCGGGGCGGACGGCGGTGACCTCCGCCTGGACGCCCATGGCCAGCACCTCCACCCGGTCGCCCGCCTGGGCCGGCCGGGTGGGCGGCGGCGCGGGGAGGTCCGGGGCGGCGGCGTGTACCGCCTCGTCCGCCCGGTTCAGCTTGGAGCGCACCGCCACCCTGGCCTCGTTGGTGTCCGCCTGGGCGCTCTTTCTCATTTTGTTCAGCTCCCGGAACACCTCGTCGGCGGCGCGGCGGGCTTCGTCCACGATCTCCTGGGCCTCGCTCCGCGCCTGCTGGGCGGCCTTCTCCCGCTCCCGCTCCAGGGTCTCGCGGTAGTCCCGTGCGGCCTGGGCGGTCTCCTCCATCTCCCGGCGCAGCCGGGCGGCCTGGGCGGTCTCCTCCTCCATGGCCCGGCGCTGGGTCTCCAGGCGGTCCAGCACCTCCTCAAAGCGGACGTTCTCGCTGTCCACCCGCGCTCTGGCCCGGTCGATCACCGCCGGGTCCAGACCCAGGCGCTGGGAGATGGCGAAGGCGTTGGAGCGGCCGGGCACGCCGATGAGCAGGCGGTAGGTGGGCGCCAGGGAGTCCACGTCGAACTCACAGGAGGCGTTCTCCACCCCCGGGGTGGTCATGGCGTAGAGCTTCAGCTCGGCGTAGTGGGTGGTGGCGCAGACCAGGGCGCCCAGCTCCCGCGCCCGCTCCAAAATGGCGGCGGCCAGGGCGGCGCCCTCCACCGGGTCTGTCCCGGCGCCCAGTTCGTCGAAGAGGATGAGGCTGTCCGGGTCGGCGTCCGCCAGGATGCCGACGATGTTGGTCATGTGGGCGGAGAAGGTGGAGAGGTTCTGGTCGATGGACTGCTCGTCGCCGATGTCGGCCAGCACCTGGGCGCGGACGGCGATGGCGGAGTCGTCGGCGCAGGGGATGTGCAGGCCGCACTGGGCCATGAGGGTGAGAAGTCCGATGGTCTTCAGCGTCACCGTCTTGCCCCCCGTGTTGGGGCCGGTGACCACCAGGGTGTCAAACCCGTCGCCCAGGCGCAGGTCATTGGCCACCGCCCGCTTGGGGTCCAAGAGGGGGTGGCGGGCTTTTTTGAGCGACGTGACCCGCTGGGTGAGCTTGGGGCGCATGGCGTTCATCCGGGCGGCCAGCTTGGCCCGTGCGAAGATGCCGTCCAGAATGACCAGCAGGTCGTAGTCCATGGAGACGTCCTCCTGGAAGGAGGCGCACTCGGCGGAGAGGGCGGCCAGGATGCGCTCGATCTCCTTCTCCTCCTTGGCCTCCAACTCCCGCAGCTCGTTGTTGGCCTTTACCACCCCCATGGGTTCGATGAAGAAGGTGCCGCCGGAGCCGGATACGTCGTGGACCAGGCCGGGGACGTCGTTTTTATGCTCGCTCTTCACGGGGACGACGTAGCGCCCGCCCCGCTGGGTGATGATGGCCTCTTGGAGATATTTCGCCTGATTGGAGGAGATGAGGCGGTTCAAGACCTCCCGGACCTTGGCCGCCGCCGCCCGCTTGTGGCGGCGGATGTCGGCCAGTTCCGGGCTGGCCGCGTCGGCGATCTCGTCCTCGCTGAGGATGGAGCCGGTGATCTTCTCCTCCAGATAGCGGTTGACCGCCAGGGAGCGGAAGAGGTGGGCGATGACGGCGTCCTTGGCCGCGTCGCCGTACTCCTTCACGCTCCGGGCGCAGCGCAGCACCCCGGCCACGTCCAGCAGCTCCCGGGTGTTCAGGCTGCCGCCCCGGTCGGCGCGCCGCAAAGACGCCCTGACCGGCCGGACGCCGGACAGGGCGGGTGTCCCGTGAAGGGTGAGCATGGTAAACGCCGCCGCCGTCTCCTCCTGGAGGCGCTCGACGCCGGCAAGATCGGTCTCGGGCAGGAGTTCCAGGGCCTTCTCCTTGCCCTCCTGGGTCACCGCCTCCTGGGCCAGAAGTTCCAGCACCCGGGGCAGTTCCAGGGTCTCCATGGACTTGCGAAAACGCTCGGTCATCCCATCTTCTCCTTATTCCTCGGCGGGAGCAAGGACCTCCATGGGGCCGGGGACGGTCTTGGTGAGGGTACACCACTCCACCCGATGGTCCACGATGGAGTCCACGTGGATGGTCACATCCCCCAGCTTCAGCTCCAGTTGGCTGCCGTCCTCCGGGATCACGTCCACATGGGCGAACACCAGGCCGCCCAGGGTGTCGTAGTCCGCCTCGGCACTCTCCGGGAAGGTCACGCCCAGGGCCTCCTCCAGCTCCTCCAGCTCCACCCCGCCGGCCACGCGCCAGACGTTCTCGGACACGGGGATGATCTCCTGCTCGTCGGCGGGGTCAAATTCGTCGTATATGTTGCCCACAATCTCCTCCAGCAAGTCCTCCATGGTGACCAGCCCGGCGGTGCCGCCGTACTCGTCCACCACGATGGCGATGTGGATCTTGCGGGCCTGCATATCCCGGAAGAGCACGTCGGTGCGCACCGTCTCCGGGACAAAATACGCCTCCCGCAGCAGCTCCCCCAGGGGCTTGGGGTCGGGGCGCTGGGTGTTGAGCAGATAGTCCCGGACGTTGAGGATGCCCACGATGTCGTCGGTGTCCTCGCCGTAGACGGGCAGACGGGAGAGGCCGGAGGTCTCGATGGTCTCCAAAATCTCCTGGGGCGTGGACTCCCGGTCCAGCAGGACCATGTCGGTGCGGTGGATCATCACATCTTCGGCGGTGGTGTTGTTGAACTGAAAGATGTTCTCGATCATCTCCCGCTCCTCCTGCTGGATGGCGCCCAGCTCCTCCCCCGCGTCCACCATCTGCATGATCTCCTCCTCGGAGACCTTCTCCCCACCGTGGCCGGTGAGGCGGATGAGGAAGCGCTTGAAGGGGTTATCGCTGGGGGTGAGATGGAACCACAGCACAGACGCGGTGCAGAGGTTCAGCACAACAAGAACTATGGTCAACACAAGCCACGATCGGTCGTCCACGGACAAATTCCCCCTATGTATCAAGGTATTTATTTTTGTGCCCCATATCGGCACAGTGTATAGTATAGCACAAACTTCGCAAATGTCCAGAGGGGGCGGTCACGCTTCCCCGTTGAGCCGGGCGGCCAGGGCGGAGTAGCGCCGCTGGGGGCGGTCGTTTTCCACCATCCGGGCGAAGACGCGCCTATCCCCCACGGTGATGAAAAGGCTCCGGGCGCGGGTGACGGCGGTGTAGAGCACGCTGCGGGTGAGGAGCACGGGCGGGGCGTCCAGGCAGGCGAAGACCACCGCGGGGTACTCGCTGCCCTGGGCCTTGTGGACGGTGACCGCGTAGGCCAGCTCCAGCTCATTGAGGGCGTCGCCGGGGTAGAAGACCTGGCGGCCGTCGAAGTCCACCGTCAGCCCGCCCCCGTCGGCGGAGACGTCCACGATCCGGCCGATATCCCCGTTGAACACCCCCAGGCCGGACTCGTTTTTCGCCCGGTCCAGCCACATGGCGTCGTAGTTGTTCTTCACCTGCATCACCCGATCCCCCAGGCGGAAGACCTGGGCGCCGAAGGGCCGCTGGGGCTTGTCCTCCGCCGGGGGGTTCAGCGCCTCCTGAAGGCGGCGGTTCAGCTCCACGGTGCCCATAGGCCCCTTCCGGGTGGGGCTGAGCACCTGAACCTGGGCGGAGGGGATGCCCATGCGCTGGGGCAGGCGGTGGCCGACTAAGTCCACCACCGTCTCCACCGCCTGGTCGCTCTTCAGCCGGGAGAGGAAGAAGAAATCCCCCTCCCCCCGGTTTTTCAGCGGGGGGAGGATGCCGTGGTGGATCTCGTGGGCGCTGCGGACGATGGCGCTCTGGGCGGCCTGGCGGAACACCGTCTCCAGCGACACCGAGGGGAGAACGCCGCTCTTCAAGAGGTCGGCCAGCAGCGCCCCCGGCCCCACCGAGGGCAGCTGGTTGGGGTCGCCCACCAGCACCAGCCGGGCGTCGCCCCGCAGTCCGGCCAGCAGGGCGGCCATGAGGGAGACGTCCACCATGGAGGTCTCGTCCACGATGACCGCGTCCTCTTTCAGCGGCTCGGACTGGTCATGGGTGAAGATGAGCCTGCCGGTCTTGTCGTCAAAGTGGGTCTCCAGGAGGCGGTGGATGGTGTACGCCTCCTGGCCGCACAGCTCCCCCAGGCGCTTGGCCGCCCGGCCGGTGGGAGCGGCCAGGGCGGTCTCCAACCCCAGGTGCTCAAAGAGGGCCAGCACCCCCCGCAGGGAGGTGGTCTTGCCGGTGCCCGGCCCGCCGGTGAGGAGCATCACCTGGCTTTTCGCGGCCAGTTCCACCGCCTGGACCTGCTGGGGGGCGTAGGTGATGCCCTGCCGGGCCTGGATGGTCTCCAACACCCGCCCCAGCGACTTGGGCGCGGCCATCTCCATCCGGGCCATCTCCTCCAGGCGCTGGGCCACATAGCACTCCGCCTCGTGGAGTTCCCAGAGGTAGACGCAGTCCAGACCCCGCACCGTCTCCCGCGCCACCTGGCGGCTCCGGCCCAGGTCTTCCAGGGCGCCGGTCAGGCTCTCCGGACTCTCCAGGGAGAGGAGTTGGGCGGTGGCGCGCAGGAGCTTGTCCGCCGTCAAAAAGGTGTGCCCGTTCCCGGCGTTGTGGCGCAGTTCGAACAGCAGCGCGGCCTCCAACCGCTGGGGGTCGGTGGCGTCCACCCCCAGGGAGACGGCCAGGGCGTCCGCCCGGAGGAAGGGCACCTCCAGCTCCGGCCGGGTGAGCTGATAGGGGTTGGCCTTGATCTCCTCCAGCGCCTCCTCCCCGTAGAGCCGGTAGAGGGGCAGGGCCAGGTCCGCGGGCAGCTCGTACCGGCGCAGAAACTCCATCAGCCGCCCCATGCCCATCTGGGCGCGAAACGCCTGGGAGAGGGTCTGCGCCCGCTTGGGGGTCATGCCCTTGATCCGGGTCAGCTTCTCCGGCTCGTCCTCCAGCACGCGAAGGGTCTGCTCCCCAAACTCCTCCACCAGCCGCCGGGCGGTGATGGCGCCGATGCCCTTCACCGCCCCGGAGGACAGATACTCCAAAATGCCCGCCGCCCCGGTGGGCAGCTTCCGCTCCACCGTCTTGGCCTTGAACTGCGCCCCATAGGCGGGGTGGTGGCTCCACGCCCCGGTGAGGCTCAGCCCCTCCCCCGGGGACACCCCCGGCAGGCAGCCCACCACCGTCACCGGCTCCTCCCGCTCCTCCACCCGGAGGCGCAGGACGCTATAGCCGTTTTCCTCGTTTCGGAAAACGACCTGATCCACTTGCCCTTCCAGCTTGTTTGGCATCTGATCCATGCGTCCGCCTTTCCGCCCCGGCTCCCCCGTCTCTCGGGGGCCGCGGGCCGTAGAGAAACCACCAGATCGGATAGACGAGAAGATAGGAGATCGCCAAGGCTCCCACCACCTCCAACGCCGCCGTCAACACGCGCCATCACCTCGCCCCAGTCTATTCCGGGACGGGTCCGCGCGGTGCGGCGGTCAGCCTAGGATATGTACCCCCATGGCGGTGAGGCCGGTCATGAGCAGCCCGGCGGTGACCGTCCCCAGGGCGATGCTGGGCAGCGCCCGGCGCAGGGGCATATCCAGAAACGCCGCCGCCAGGGAACCTGTCCACACCCCCGTGCCCGGCAGGGGGATGGCGACGAAGAGGTAAAGCCCCAGGCCCTTGTAGCGCTGCATTTTCTGCCCCTTCAGGTGGGCCTTTCTCTCCAGGCGGTCCACCGCCCCGTTGAACCGGGGCATCCGGCGGCGCATCCACTGGAACACCCGGCGGACGTAAGTGACGATCAGCGGCGCGGGCAGAATGCTGCCCACCACCGCGGCCCAGAAGGCGGTCCAGTGGGGCAGGCCCAGCCCGGCCACCCCGAAGGGGATGCCGCCCCGCAGCTCCACCACCGGGAGCATGGACACCAGGGCGGTGAACACCACCTCTCCAAAGGCGGTCTGGTTGAGCCAAGTCAACAGTTCCACGCTCGTTATCCCCTCTCCAGGGCGGGCTTGAGATACCGCCCCGTATAGCTCTCCGGGCAGGCCGCCACCTCCTCCGGGGTGCCGGCGCAGACCACCTGCCCGCCGCCGTCGCCCCCCTCAGGCCCCAGGTCAATGAGGTAGTCGGCGGTCTTGATGACGTCCAGGTTGTGCTCGATGACCACCACCGTGTTCCCCGCGTCCACGAACCGCTGGAGGACGGACACCAGCTGGTGGACGTCGGCGGTGTGGAGGCCGGTGGTAGGCTCGTCCAGGATATAGATGGTGGAGCCGGTGGAGCGCTTGGCCAGCTCGGTGGCCAGCTTCACCCGCTGGGCCTCGCCCCCGGAGAGTTCGGTGGAGGGCTGGCCCAGCTTGATATAGCTCAGACCCACCTCCGCCAGGGTCTTGAGCTTGTTGTAGAGCCGGGGGAGGTTTTCAAACAGGGGCAGGGCCTCGTCCACCGTCATGTTCAGCACGTCGTAGATGCTCTTGCCCTTGTACTTGACCTCCAGCGTCTCCCGGTTGTACCGCTTGCCCTTGCACACCTCGCAGGGGACGTACACGTCGGGGAGGAAGTGCATCTCGATCTTCAGCACGCCGTCCCCCTGGCAGGCCTCGCACCGGCCGCCCCGGACGTTGAAGGAGAACCGACCGGGGCCGTAGCCCCGGCTCTTGGCGTCCGGGGTGGAGGCGAAGAGGTCGCGGATGTCGTTGAAAAGGCCGGTGTAGGTGGCGGGGTTGGAGCGGGGACTTCTGCCGATGGGCGACTGGTCGATGTTGATGACCTTGTCCAGGTACTCCACCCCCTCCATCTCCCGGAACTTGCCCGGCCGGGTCTTGGCCCGGTTGAGCTTGGCGGCCAGGGATTTATACAAGATCTCGTTCACCAGGGAGGACTTGCCCGAGCCGGAGACCCCGGTGACGCAGGTGAAGGTGCCCAGGGGGATGGAGACGTCGATGCCCCGGAGGTTGTTCTCCGCCGCGCCCCGGACGGTGAGCCACTTGCCGCTGCCCGGCCGGCGGGTCTTGGGTACGGGGATGGAGCGCCGCCCGGCCAGGTAGTCCCCCGTCACCGAGCCGGAGGCGTTCATGATCTCCTCCGCCGTGCCGCAGGCCACGATCCGCCCGCCGTGGACCCCCGCGCCGGGGCCCACGTCGATGATGTAGTCGGCCTGGCGCATGGTGTCCTCGTCGTGCTCCACCACCAGCAGGGTGTTGCCCAGGTCCCGCAGGCTCTTCATGGTCGCCAGGAGCATATCGTTGTCCCGCTGGTGCAGACCGATGGAGGGCTCGTCCAGGATGTACAGCACCCCCATGAGGGAGGAGCCGATCTGGGTGGCCAGGCGGATGCGCTGGCTCTCCCCGCCGGACAGGCTGCCCGCCTGGCGGGAGAGGGTGAGGTACTGGAGGCCCACCGACTGGAGAAAGCCCAGGCGGCTCTTGATCTCCTTCAAGATTTGATGGGCGATGTGCTCCTGGGTGGGGGTGAGGGTCAGGTGCTCCATGAACTCCAGCGCCTGGGTCACCGACTTGGTGGTGTAGTCGTAGATGGAAAGGCCCCCCACCGTCACCGCCAGGGATTCGCTCCTGAGCCGACGCCCGCCGCAGTGGGGGCAGGGCACCTGGGCCATATACTCCTCCATCTCCCGCCGGGAGGACTCGGACTGGGTGTCCCGGTAGCGGCGCTCCACGTTGGGGAGGATGCCCTCAAAGGGCTGGCTCAGCACCCCCCGGCCGTTGGCCCGGTCGTAGACCAACTTCAGCTTCTCCCCGTCCGTGCCGTAGAGGATGGCGTGGAGCGCCTCCGGGGGCAGGTCCTTCACCGGGGTGCGCAGGTCGAAGTTGTAGCGCTTGGCCAGGGCCTCAAAGTACATCCGGGAGATGCCGTCCCCACGGATGTTGTTCCACCCCGGCACGGTGATGGCCCCGTCCAGGATGGACAGCTCCTTGTTGGGGATGACCAGCTCCGGATCGCAGGTGAGCTGGAAGCCCATGCCGGTACACTCCGGGCAGGCGCCGAAGGGGTTGTTGAAGGAGAACATCCGGGGGGTCAGCTCCTCGATGGACACCCCGCAGTCCTCGCAGGCGTAGTTCTGGGAGAAGGAGATGTCCCGGTCCTCCCCCACGATGTTCACCACCACCAGCCCGCCGGCCAGGGCGGAGGCGGTCTCGATGGAGTCGGTGAGGCGGCGGTGGATGTCCTCCCGGATCACCAGGCGGTCCACCACCACCTCGATGTTGTGCTTTTTGTTCTTGTCCAGATGGATCTCCTCTGTCAGCTCGTAGAGGGAGCCGTCCACCCGCACCCGGACGTAGCCGGACTTCCGGGCGTCCTCGAAGACCTTGGCGTGCTCCCCCTTCTTCCCCCGGATCACGGGGGCGAGGATCTGGATGCGGCTGGCCTGGGGCAGGGCCATGATCTGATCTACGATCTGATCCACCGTCTGCTGATGGATCTCCTTGCCGCACTTGGGGCAGTGGGGGGTGCCGATCCGCGCCCAGAGCAGGCGGAGGTAGTCGTAGATCTCCGTCACCGTGCCCACGGTGGAGCGGGGGTTTTTGGAGGTGGTCTTCTGGTCGATGGCGATGGCGGGGGACAGGCCCTCGATGTAGTCCACGTCCGGCTTCTCCATCTGGCCCATGAACATCCGGGCGTAGGAGGACAGGGACTCCATATACCGCCGCTGGCCCTCGGCGTAGATGGTGGAGAAGGCCAGGGAGGACTTGCCCGAGCCGGACAGGCCGGTGATGACCACCAGCTTGTCCCGGGGGATGGTCACGTCCACGTTCTTCAGGTTGTTCTCCCGCGCGCCCTTGACGAAAATGTGGTCAAACATACTACCGCTCCCAGGTGAAAAGAGTATAGAAAAAGTGTGCTAGTTATTATAGCACACTTGTTCTAAACGGTCAACTGCTTTTTGGCCGCGTGCGCAGGTGCAAGAGCGCGGTGGAGGCCCCGGTGACCGCCAGGGGCAGGTAGAAGGACAGTCCCCGGCACAGCACCATGGCCGCCGGCGCCAACGGGGCGCCGAAGGTGTTTCGGTAGGCGGTCAGAAAGGCGGCCTCAGACGCCCCCACCGCGCCGGGGATGGGCAGCGCGCCCACCGCCAGGGACACCAGGGCCTGGGTGGCGGCGATCTGGAGCGCCCCCGCGCCGGAGAGGCCCAGGGCGCGGTACACCGTCCAGGGGATGAGGTACTGGCACAGGAGCTGGCCGACGGTGACGCCCATCACCAGAACGAAAAGCCACCACCGCCGCCCCAGAAGTTCAGAGCCACGGCGGTACTCGGCCAGGTGCGCCTCCAGCTTCTCCCGGATCCGCGCCGGATCCCGGAGCAAATGCAGCCTCTCCCCCAGGCGGATGACCCACAGGCCCATCCGCCGGGCGGCCTTGGGGCGAAAGAGAAAGGCCGCCGCGCCGGCGGTCAACAGGAGGTTGACAGACCCCGACCACAGCAGCAGCACCCCGAGGCCGACGCCCAGGGCGGGCACGATGCCGGGCCGAAACAGCCAGGCGGCCAGGGCCAGGAGCACCGCCGCGGCCTGGTAGCTCACCGTGAGCAACAGCATATCCAGCGTCCCCAGCGCGGCGGGAACGCCCCGGCGGGCCATGTAGAAGACCTGGGCGGGCTGGCCGCCGGTGGCGGAGGGGGTGATGGAGCTGAAGTAGAACCCCGCGGCGGAAAAGCCCAGGCAGTGCGCCATGGGGGTGGGGCGGCCCAACGTCCGCAGGATCAGGCAGGTGCCCAGCGCCTCCAGGGCGATGAAACACCCCGCCAGCGCCGCGCCAAAGGCCAGCCAGCCGGCCCTCGCCCGGCCCAGGGCGGCCCAGACCTCCCCCCAGTCCCTGCCCCGGAAGACCACCCAGAGGGTGGCTGCGGCCACGGCCAGCACAAAGGCCGTGCCGGCGATGTTCCTGCGCTTATCCACAGCGGACGCCGGCGGACTCCAACCGGCCCACCACCGCCCCCAGGTCGTGGGCGGCAAGCTCCCCCTGGAGGTCCTCCATGGCCCGGCCCATCTCCGCCAGGGTGCGGCGGTCGAAGAGCAGGCTCTTGACGGCCTCCAGACACGCCCCCGGATCTCTGGGGGCGATCCGCCCCACCCCGGCCTGGACCAGGAACTGGGCGTTGCGCCGCTCCTGCTCCAAAAATGGCTCCCAGGCCAGCATGGGCAGGCGGGAGGCGATGGCCTCAAAGAGGGTGACGCCCCCCGGCTTGGAGAGCATGAGGTGGCCCCAGGCCATATACTCCCACACCCGGTCGGTGTAGCCCAGGATGGTGATGTTCCGGTACTGCCCCGCCAGCTGGTGGTAGAGCCGCTGGTTGCCCCCGGTGATGACCACGGTCTTCACTCCGGGCAGCTCGTCCAGCCTGTGGTAAAACTCCCGCTGCCGGGGCAGCAGACCCAGGCCGCCGCCCATGACCAGCAGATGGCGCTCCGCCCCCTGGGCGCGCCGGGCGGGCCGGAATTTCGAGGAGACGGGGACGCCGGTGACGAAGACGCGGTCAGGGCGCACCCCCTTGCGCAGAAAGCCGTCCCTGATCTGGGGCGCGCCCACCAGATAGGCGTCGCACCGGGAGGTGAGCCACTCGCTGTGGGCGGTGACGTCGGTGACACAGGTGGCGAAGGCGCCCCCGTACCACCCCTCCTCCTTGCAGCGGTTCACCAGCTGGGCGCAGACGGGGTGGGTGGCGATCACCGCCTGGGGCCGCCGGGCGTCCAGCAGGTCCTCCATCCGCTCCACCAGAGGCAGGGCGTACACCGGCAGGGCGTCTCCCCGGCCGTTTTCCGTCATGCGGTAAAAGGCGTTGTAGATCCCGCTGCCCCGGCTCACCAGCAGCTCGAAGCACTTGTAGGCCGCCTGGCTCCCCGCGGGGAGGGCGTAGGAGAAAAAGTCCTCCACCTCCACCTTGGCCTCCGGGATCTCCCGGCGCAGCCGGGCCGCCAGGGAAAGGGCCGCCGAGTAGTGGCCCATGCCAAATTTCCCAGTCAAGATCAGGATGTCCACGCCTCTGGCCTCCTCACACTTTTCTGGGGTCTATTCTACACCACTTTCCCTTACTTTTGTTTGGAAAAATTCTAACGATTTTCTTACATTTTCCGCATATCCCCCGGCGGCGGGGGAAATGCTAGGAAAAAAGGGGGAATGGGCATGAAAAAAGCGCGTATTCGCCTCCCCGTCCTGACGGCCTGGGTGCTGGCCCTGGCGCTGGTGTGCGGCGGAGGCGCGGAGGCGGCGGTGTACCGCCAGGGCGACTCCGGCGACCAGGTGGTGACCATCCAGGAGAAGCTGAAGCGCTGGGGCTACTACGACGGCGCGGTGGACGGCGTCTTTGGCTCCCGCACCCGGGCGGCGGTGGTGAAGTTCCAGCGCACCAACGGTCTGACCGCCGACGGCGTGGTGGGCGCCAACACCCTCCAGGCCCTGGGGATGCCCGTCGGCGGCGCCAGTGGCGCCGGGACCTCCCCCCAGAGCAAGGACGCGGCGCTGCTGGCCAAGGTCATCTCCGCCGAGGCCAGGGGCGAACCCTACGCCGGTCAGGTGGCGGTGGGGGCGGTGATCCTCAACCGGGTGGAGCACCCCTCTTTCCCCTCCACCCTGGCGGGGGTGATCTACCAGCCCGGGGCGTTCTCCTGCATGGCGGACGGGCAGATCGACCAGCCGGTGGCGGAGTCCGCCCGGCGGGCGGCCCAGGAGGCGCTCAACGGCTCCGACCCCTCCGGCGGCGCCATCTACTACTTCAACCCCAGCACGGCCACCTCCGGCTGGATCTGGTCGCGGCCGCTGCTGAAGGTCATCGGCAAGCACCGCTTCTGCGCCTAGGGCGGGTCATTTCCCGCCGAAGAACTTGCCGAACAGCCCGCCCTTGGGCTTCTTCCCGTAGGTCTCCAGCAGCTTTTTGCACTTCTCGTCCTTGAACTTCCCGGCCGCCTCCTCCAGGAAGGGCCTGGCCTTCTCCCGGTCCTTTTGGGTGCCGATGCCGTGGTAGAGGCAGATGCCGATGCCGACGCAGGCGTAGGCGTGGCCCTTGGCGTAGGCGGCCTGGTAGAGGGAGAACGCCCGCTTCTCGTCCGTGGGCACGCCCTGGCCCAGGCGGTAGCAATCCCCCAACAGGCTCATGGCCCGGGGGTGGCCCTGTTTGGCGGCCTCGGTGAACCACCGGGCGGCCTCTTCGTAGTTGACCCCCATGCCGATGCCGGTGTAGTAGCAGTACCCCAGGTTGCACTGGGCGTACCGGTCGCCCAGCTCGGCGGCCTTGCGGTAGAACTCTGCCGCCTGGGCCTTGTTCTGGGCCACCCCTTTTCCGTACTCGTAGCACAGCCCCAGGTTGCACAGGGCGGGGGGATAGCCCCCGTGGGCGGCGCGGCGGTAGAACTCCACGGCGGCCTTCAGGTCCTTTTTCACCCCGTCGCCCCGCTCGTGGCACTCCCCTAAAATATCCACAGCCCGGAGCCAGTCCTGGTCGGCGGCCTTGCGCAGCCACTCCACCGCCTTCTCCGGCGAGCGCTCCACGCCGATGCCGTTGAGGTAGCACACGCCCAGGTTGCACTGCCCGCCGGGGTAACCCTGCTTGGCGGCGGCGGCGTACCAGGCGGCGGCCTGTTTCGCGTCCTTTTCCACCCCGTCGCCGCACTCGTAGCACACCCCCAGGCTGCACTGGCTGGGGGCGTACTCCCGCTGGGCGGCCTGGCGGTAGAGTTCCGCCGCCCGCTTCAGGTCACGCTGTACCCCCCAGCCGTGCCGGTAGCAGTCGCCCAGCAGGTCCATGGCGCGCGGCCAGCCCTGGTCGGCGGACTTCTGGAACCACTCCGCCGCCTGCGCCTCGTCCTCCTCGCAGCCGATCCCCCGGCTGAGGCAGAAGCCCAGGTTGCACTGGGCGCAGGCATCCCCCATCTGGGCGGCGCGGCGGTAGAGCGCCACGGCGCGGGGCAGGTCCTCCTCCACCCCGTCGCCCATCTCGTAACAGAGGCCCAGGGAGCAGATGGCGGTGGGGTAGTCCCGGTCGGCGGCGCGCTGATAGTACTCCGCCGCCTTTGCCCTGTCCTCGGCCACGCCCCAGCCCCGCTGGTAACAATCCCCCAGCAGGTCCATCGCCCGGGGCCAGTCCTGGTCGGCGGCTTGTTCCAACCACTGTACCGCCTCTTCAAAATTCTGCTCCACGCCGATGCCCCGCATCAGGCAAAAGCCCAGGTTGCACTGGGCCGGGGCGTGGCCCAGACCGGCCGCCCGGCGGTACTGGCGCACCGCCTCGGCCTTGTCCATGGCCACCCCGTCGCCAAACTCGAAGCACAGCCCCAACGAGCAGATGCCGGAGGGGTAACCGGCGTCGGCAGCCCGCTTGTAGAGTTCGTAAGCTTTCTTGCTGTCCTTGGGTACGCCGTGGCCCCGCTGGTAACAATCCCCCAGCAGGTCCATGGCCCGGAGCCAGCCCTGGTCCACCGCCTTTTGCAGCCAGTAGACCGCCTGGTCAAAGTCCCGCTCCACGCCGATGGCCTGGAGGTAGCAGTAGGCCAGGTTGCACTGGGCCGGGGCGTGGCCCAGCTGGGCGGCCTGGCGGTAGTAGTCGGTGGCCCGGCGGGCGTCCCGCTCCACGCACTCGCCCAGCTCATAGCACAGGCCGATGGAGCACAGGGCGGGCACATATCCGGCGTCGGCGGCCTTTTGGTAGCACTCCATGGCCTTCGCCCCGTCCTTGGCCACGCCCTGGCCGTCCTTATAGCAGTCGCCCAGGCAGTCCAGCGCCCGGATGGAACCGGTCTGGACCGCCTTTTCAAACCACTCCACCGCTCTTGTCGGGTCGGCGGGCACGCCGATGCCGGTCAGGTGGCACACGCCGATGTTGCACATGGCGGCGCCATCCCCCTGTTCGGCGGCTTTGGTGTAGAGTTCCAGGGCCTTGGCCTGGTCCTGCTCCACCCCGTCGCCCACCTCATAGCACACGCCCAGCTGCCGCAGGCCGGGGAGGTAGCCCTCCTGGGCGGCCTTGCGGTAGAGTTCCACCGCCCGGTCGGGGTCCTTGGCCACCCCGGTGCCCCAGCGCAGGCAGTCGGCCAGGATGCACATGGAGCGGGGGTGTTCCTCCGCCGCGCCCAGCTCCAGCAGGCGCACCGCCTCCTGTTCCTCCATCTCCACGCCGTTTCCGTTGAGGTAGCACACGGCCAGGTCGCAGGTGGCGGGGGCGTAGCCCATGTCGCTGGCCTGGCGGTAGTACGCCACCGCCTGGACGATGTCCACCTCCACCCCGTCGCCGTTCTCGTAGGCCAGGCCCAGCTTCTCCAGGGCGGGCGGGTAGTCCTCCTTGGCCGCCTCCCGGTAGAGTTCCAGGGCGTGGCCGGCGTCCTGCTCCACGCCCTCGCCGGTCATAAAGAAATTCCCCAGGATGCACTGGGCGCGGGGATAGCCCCCCTGGGCGCAGCGGGCAAGCAGCTCCAGCGCCTGATCCAGGTCCCGCTCCACGCCGTTTCCGTTGAGGTAGCACACGGCCAGGGCGCAGTCGCCGGGCAGATAGTCCGCCTCGCCGGCCTGGCGGTAGAGTTCCGCCGCCCGTTCCAAGTCCTCCTCCACCCCGGCGGCGTTCTCGTAGGCCAGACCCAGGTTGTACATGGACGGGGGGTAGCCCGCCTCCGCGCCCTGGGAATACAGCTCAAAGGCCCGGCGGTAGTACTCCTCCCGCCGGGCGGGGTCTTTGCTCTCGTTGCCCAGGGCGCGGTAGCATCCGGCCAGGGCGTCCTGGGCCTGCATATCCCCGGCGTCGCTGGCCTGGGTGAGGTAGGAGATGGCCTTGTCCATATCCCGCTCCACCCCGTCGCCGGCGGCGTAGCGCAGGCCCAGCCGGCGCTGGGCCTCCAGGTCGGCGAGGTCAGCCCGCTCCTGGAGTTCGTGGAGTTCCTGGGCGTCGCTCTCCTTCTTCTTTTCAAAGGCCATCTGGATGAGGCCGGTGTTGAGGATGATGGTCTCCTCCGGCTTCTTGTTCTGGCCCTCTTGTCCGGCGGGCGCTGCGTTCATCGGGACATCTCTCCTTCCTGAGAAGATGAAAGGGCGGGGACCGCAAAGTCCCCGCCCGAAGGTCGTTCTGGACGAAACGAAGCTCCGGTTACGCCTTAGCCGCCACGATCTCGGCGGTGTCCATGGCGATCATCAGCTCTTCGTTGGTGGGGATGACCAGGGTACGGACGGTGGCGCCGTCGGCGGAGATGTCCAGGGCCTGGCCGCGCTGCTTGTTCTTCTCTGGGTCGACCTTGATGCCCATGAAGCCCAGGTCCTTACAGGCGCCCATGCGGGTGGAGCCGGAGTTCTCCCCCACGCCGGCGGTGAAGATCACCGCGTCCACCCCGCCCATGGCGGCGGCGTAGGAGCCGATGTACTTGGCCACGGCGTACTGGAAGACCTCCAGGGCCAGGGCGGCGCGCTGGTTGCCCTGGGCAGCCGCCTCGTCCAGGTCGCGGAAGTCGGAGCTGACGCCGGAGACGCCCAGCACGCCGGACTTCTTGTTGAGGATGTTCTGCATCTCCCCGATGGAGAGGTCGTACTTGTTCATCAGGTACTCCAAAATGGCCGGGTCGATGTCGCCGCAGCGGGTGCCCATGGGCAGACCGGCCAGGGGGGTAAAGCCCATGGTGGTGTCCACGCACTTACCGCCCTTCACCGCGGCGATGGACGAGCCGTTGCCCAGGTGGCAGGAGATGAGCTTCAGCTCCTCCACCGGCTTACCCAGCAGCTTGGCGGCCTCGGCGGTGACGAAGCGGTGGGAGGTGCCGTGGAAGCCGTAGCGGCGCACGGCGTCCTTCTCGTAGTACTCATAGGGCAGGGCGTAGACGTAGGCGCGGCTGGGCATGGTCTGGTGGAAGGCGGTGTCGAACACGGCCACCATGGGCACGCCGGGCATGACCTTCTGGCAGGCCTGGATGCCGGTGATGTTGGCGGGGTTGTGGAGGGGCGCCAGGGGGATGCACGCCTCGATGGCCTTGATGACGTCGTCGTCGATGAGGGTGGAGGCGGCGAACTTCTCCCCGCCGTGGACCACCCGATGGCCCACCGCGCCGATCTCCGCAGTGGAGGCGATGACGCCGTGGTCGGCGCTGGTGAGCAGCTCCAGCACCTTCTGGATGCCCTCGGAGTGGGTGGGCATGGCCACGTCCTGGTCAAAGACGGGCTTGCCGTTGCCGGGGGTGTGCTTCAGGTGGCCGTCGATGCCGATGCGCTCGCACAGGCCCTTGGCCAAGACCTCGTGGGTCTCGGAGTCCAGCAGCTGATACTTCAAAGAGGAACTGCCCGCATTGATGACCAGGATCTTCATACTACATCTCTCCTTAACTCAAGTATCTCGCCGCCTCTTGCGGCGGGGGTCGGGGTGTACTATAATGCAAAGTATATTGTAACTCTTTTTCCCCGGCAGGGCAAGGGTTTTTTTACGCCTTTGCCGGAAAGGAGGCTGGAACATGAAAGCGGTGGGCATTTTGGCGGAGTACAACCCCCTCCACGCCGGACATCTGCGCCACCTCTCCCTCACCCGGGCGGCCTGCCCGGACGCGGCGGTGGTGGTGTGTCTGTCGGGCAACTGGGTGCAGCGGGGGGAGTGCGCCGTGACCGACAAGTGGCGCCGCGCCCGGTGGGCGGCCCAGGCGGGGGCCGATCTGGTGGTGGAGCTGCCCTCCGTCTTCGCCCTGGGTTCCGCCCAGGTGTTCGCCCGGGCGGGGGTGGCGATCCTGGCCGCCGCGGGGGCGGAGACCATGAGTTTCGGGTGCGAGACGCCGGACCTCCCCGCCCTCCAGGCCCTGGCCGCCGCGCTGAAAAGTCCCCGCTTTGACGCCGCCCTGGCGCCCCACCTCTCCCGCGGCCTCTCCTACCCCGCCGCCCGGCAGCGGGCGCTGGCCGACCTGGTGGGGCGGGAGACGGCGGCGCTGGTGGAAGAACCCAACAACAACCTGGCCGTGGAGTACCTGGCCGCCCTGCCCGAGGGGGTCGCCCCCCTGCCCATCCCCCGTCTGGGCGCCCACGACGGGCCGCTGGAGCGGGAGTACCCCTCCGCCTCCGCCCTGCGCGCCCTCCTGCGCCGGGACGGCCCGGAGGCCGCCCGGCCCTACCTGGCCGGGGCCTGGGACGGGCCGATCTACCGGTTGGAGCGGCAGGAGGGGGCCATCCTCTGGGCGCTCCGGCAGCGCTCCCCGGAGGCGCTGGCCGCCCTGCCCGACGGGTCGGACGGCCTGGCCCGGCGCCTCTGGCGCTCCGCCCGGAAGGCGGGGAGCCTGGAGGAGCTGTACGCCCTGGCCAAGACCCGCCGCCTCACCGCCGCCCGCATCCGCCGGGTGGCGCTGTGGGCCGCCCTGGGTCTCACCGCCGGGGACCGCCCCGCCGCGCCGGAGTATCTGCGGGTGCTGGCCATGACCAGGCGGGGGGCGTCCCACCTGGCCGCCCTCCGGGGGCGCTGTCCCCTGCCCGTCATCACCAAGCCCGCCGACCACCGGGAGGCGCTGGCCACCGAGAGCCGACTCACCGATCTCTTCTCCCTGTGCGCCCCCCACCCCCTGCCCTGCGGGGAGGAGTGGCGCCACTCCCCGGCGGTGGTCTGACCCGCCGGACAAATCCCTGCCCGGCCTTTGTTTTCGACTGCCTTTTTCCGCCGTTTCCGCTATGCTTGTCCCAAAAAGCCGCAAGGAGGACAAGCCTATGGTGTGGAAACGGTGGGGAACAGGCAAAAAGGAGGTCGAAAAGCCGGGCACGGAGCGCGCCTCCGCCCTGGCGGGGTTCATCCAGGGGGCGATCCGCTTCCTCCTGGCCGCCGTTCTGGCCACGGGGGAGCTGGCTCCCGGCCACGCCCCCTTTGCCCTGGCCCTGGTGGGCGCCTCCGGGGTGGGGCCGGAGGGCTTCGCCGCCCTGGGCGGGGCGGTGCTGGGCTATCTGCTGAACCGGGGGGTGGAGGCCGGACTGCGGTACGCCGCCTGCGCCATCCTCATCTTCTCCGTGGCCCTGGCCTTTTTCGACCTGCGCCTCTACCAAAAGCGCCTCTTCATGCCCCTGGTGGCCGGGGGCTTTTGCGCCGTCACCGGCCTTGTGACCCTGCTGGACCCCACCTCCGCCGGGGTAATGGCCCTGGCGGGGGAATGCGTTGTGACGGCGGGGGCGGTGTACGCCTTTCGCCTGGCCTTCTCCCTCTGGGACAGCGGAGAGGCCCCCAAGGAGGCGGGCTTTCCCCAGCGCCTGGGGCTGATCGCCCTGGCGCTGGCGGTGCTGCTGTCCCTGGCCCAACTGGAGCTGCCCGGACGGGTGTCCCTGGGGCGGCTGTGCGCGGCGGGGCTGAGCCTGTGCGCCGGGTGGACCGCCGGGCCGGGCGCGGGCGCGGCGGTTGGGTCGTGCGCCGGGCTGATGATGGACCTGGCCTCCGGCACGGCGGGCACCTTTACCGTGTGCTACGCCCTGGCCGCCCTGGTGGCCGGACTGCTGAAGGGTCACCGCCGGGGCGTCTCCGCCGCCGGGTTTGCCCTGGCCGGGGCGTGGGCGGCGCTGTGGAGCCGGAGGGGCGGCGCGGCGGCGCTCTGGGAGGCGGTGCTGGCCGCCCTCTTGTTCCTGCTCATCCCCCAGCGGCTGCTGGACCAGGCGGCGGTGCTCTTCGCCCCGGACGACCGGCGGGATCGGGGCCGATGGGCCTACCAGGCCGCCTCCCGCCGCCTGCGCCGGGCGGCCGACGCCTTTGACCAGGTCTTTTCCGCCCTGCGCGGCGCCTTCGGCCCCGGCGCGGACAACGGGGAGGACCCCAGCGTTATCTTCGACCGCTGCGCCAACCGGGTCTGCGCCCGGTGCGCCCTCCGGGAGCGGTGCTGGCAGCGGGATTACCAGGAGACCTACGACCTTTTGAACGCCGCCCTGCCGCCCATGCTGGAGCGCCGCCAGGCGCTGGCCGATGACTTTCCCCAGCGCTTTCGGGACAAGTGCTGCCGCTTCGGGGCGTTTCTCGGCGCGGTGGAGGAGGAGCTGGCCGCCCACCTCCTGCGCCGGCGCTACCAGCGCCAGGTGAGCCAGAGCCGCCGGGCGGTGGCCGACCAGTACGGCGACATGGCGCGCCTCCTCCAGGACACGGCGGCGGCCATGGCCGCCCCGGTGGCGGTGGACGACCTGCGCACCCGGCGGCTGCGGCAATTTCTCATCGGGCGGGAGCTGAGCTGCCGGGGGCTGGTGTTCGCCGACCCCCAGGGCCACCTCCAGCTCCAGCTGGACGGCTGGGACGCCAAAAAGCTGGCCGACGAGCCGGGGCGCAAGGCCCTGTCCGACCTGATGGATCTGCCCCTCTCCCCGCCCACCGCCGGGGAGAACCAGGTGCTCTTTGTCCAGCTGGAACCCCTCACCGCCCTGGCCGGGGCGGCGGGGCGGCGGCGGCAGGGCCAGAGCGTCAGCGGCGACGCCTTCACCTGGTTCAAAAGCGCCAACAGCACCCTCTACGTCCTGCTGTGCGACGGCATGGGTTCCGGCCAGGAGGCCAGGGCGGAGAGCGAGCTGTGCCTGAAGCTGCTGGAGCAGTTCCTCCGGGCGGGGGTGACCGCCTCCAACGCCCTGAAGACCCTGGATCAAGCCCTGGTTCTCCGGGGGGAGGCCACGGGGGGATTTTCCACGGTGGACCTGCTGGAGATCGACCTCTACGGCGGCCACGGCACGCTCTACAAGCTGGGGGCAAGCCCCAGCTACCTCCGGCAGGGGGGCACGGTGAAGTGCCTGTCCGGCCGGTCGCTGCCCGCGGGCCTTCCCGACCCCGGCCCCAACCGGTGCGACCGGCTGGAATTCCAGGTCGGCCCGGGGGACTGTCTGGCCCTGCTCACCGACGGGGTGGTAACCGGGGAGGACCAGTGGGTCCGGGACGCGCTCCTGGCCTTCGACGGCGGCTCCCCCGCCGCCCTGGCCCAGGCTATGGTGGATCACGACCCGGAGGCCCAGGACGACAAGACCGCCCTCATCCTCCGCCTGGGCCTCCGCGCCGGATCGCCCGCCGCCCCGGTGTAAAAAACGCGCCCTCTCCCGTGGGAGAGGGCGCGTTGGAGACTGTCAAAGAAGCGGTCGGACCGCTTCTTTGACATTTTTTGCGGCCCGCTGCAGCGCACTCCCCGGCCGCCGCGAGGGCGGCCGACTCGCACGTTTGCGGGCCGAGATGTATTTTTTCCGACGTACACGCCGCCGGAAAAAATTTCTTATGAGTCTTTCGCGCCCTGCGGCGCGAAACTCTGCGAGGCTTTTTGACAAGCTGAAACGCGCCCTCTCCCGTGGGAGAGGGCGCGTTTTCTGCCCGAAGGTCAGCCCGCCAGGGCGCTTTTGATGCTGTCCAGCGCCGTGTCCTGGTCGGGGCACATCACCAGGAGGATGGTGCCGTCGTCCAGGGTCTCCAGCTTGGCGCTGGAGGCCACCTGGAACTGGTCCTCCAGGTAGTGTTCAAAGCCGTTCTTCTGGTTTTCCACATACCCCTCCAGCCCGGCGCGCACCGCGTCCGCGGCGCCGTCGGCGGGCAGCATGGCCACGATGGCGTAGGCCTGGACGTTCATCAGGGACACGCTCATGGCGTAGGCCTGCACGTCCGCCGGCTCCACCCCCAGGGTGGCGAAGTACATCTCCCGCTCCTGGGCGTCAGCCTGGTCGGCGCTGGTGAGCACGGGGTAGGCCTCGTTGTACTCCAGGTCACGGGCGCCGGTGATGGCCTGGGCGTAGGCGTCGGCCAGCGCGGCGGGGTCGGACGCGTCGCCCTTCTTCCCCCCGGCGCAGGCGGCCAGGGACAGGCACAGGGCGGCGGACAGCAGCAGGGACAGGACGCGGATTTTTTTCATGATTTTTCTCTCCTTTTTTCTCGGCTGCCCCTTTAGACGGCCACTTTGCCGGAAAGTTCCCCCTTTTCCACCGCCAGGCAAAAACAGCTCCCCGGCAGCAGCCGCCCGCTGAGCAGCCCTTCCGCCGCCGGGTCCTCCACCTCACGGGCGATGAGCCGCCGCAGGGGCCGGGCGCCGCCCTGCTCGCCCATGGCCCGCTCCACCAGGCGCTCCACCGCCGCCTCCGGCGCCTCCAGGCGTACCCCGTGGGCGGCCAGCCGCTCCCCCGCCTGGGCCAGCATGGTACGGGCGATGGCGGTCAGCTCCGCCCGGCCCAGGGGGTCGAAGTACACGATCTCGTCCAGCCGCCCCAAAAACTCCGGGCGGAAAAAATTTTTCGCCGCCTCCAGCGCCGCCCGGCGGGCGGCCTGGACTCCGCTCTCCGCACCGAAGCCCAGGGGGCCTTTCGCCCCGGAGGCGCGCTGGGCGCCCAGGTTGGAGGTGAGCACCACCACGGCGTTGCGGAAGTCCGCCTTGCCCCCCTGGCCGTCGGTGAGCACCCCCTCCTCCATGATTTGAAGCAGCAGGTCGGCCACCGACGGGTGGGCTTTCTCCACCTCGTCAAAGAGGATGAGGCTGTACGGCTGGCTCTTCACCCGGCGGGTGAGCTGGCCGCCGTCGTCGTAGCCCACGTACCCCGGCGGCGCGCCCACCAACCGGGCGGCGGTGTGGCGGTCCATATACTCGGACATATCGAAGCGGATGAGCCGCCGGGGGCTGCCGAAGAGGTGGGCGGCCAGGGCGCGGCACAGCTGGGTCTTCCCCACCCCCGTCGGCCCCAGGAAGAGGAAAGAGCCGGCGGGCCGGTCCGGGTCCCGCAGGCCCAGCCGCCCCCGGCGCACCGCCTGGGCCACCGCCCGCACCGCCCCGGCCTGACCCACCACCTCCCGGGCCAGCTCCGCCTCCAGAGAGGCCAGGCGCTCCCGCTCCGGGCCGGTGAGGCGGCTCACCGGGATGCCCGTCCAGGCGCTCACCACCCGCGCCACCGTCTCCGGGCGCACCGAACCCCGGTCGCTCCGGCGGCGGCGACGGCGCAGCTCCTGGGCCTGCTGCTCAAAGCTCTGCTGCGCCTCCCGGAGCATAAGGCAGCGGTGGTAGTCCCGCTGGGCCACCGCCCGCTCCCGCTCGGCGGCCGCCTGTCGGGCGCGGCGCTCCAGCTCCGCCACCTCCTCCTCCCGGCCGCCCGGCTCCAGCCGCTCCAGGGCCGCCGCCTCGTCCATCAAGTCCACCGCCTTGTCCGGGAAACGCCGCTGGGGGAGATACCGCCCCGCCAGCTCCACCGCCGCGGCCAGGGCCTCGTCGGGGATGGCGAGGCCGTGATGGGCCTCGTACCGGGGGCGCAGGCCCTTCAAGATCTCCAGCGTCCGCGCCGGGTCCGGCTCCTCCACCGTCACCGGCTGGAACCGCCGCTCCAGGGCCACGTCCTTTTCGATGTAGCGGCGGTATTCCTCCAGGGTGGTGGCGCCCACCACCCGCAGCTCCCCCCGGCCCAGGGCGGGCTTGAGCAGGTTTGCCGCGTCGATGGCCCCCTCGGCGCTGCCCGCGCCCACCACGGTATGCAGCTCGTCCAGAAAGAGGATCACATCCCCCGCCCGGCGCAGCTCGCTGAGGATGTTGCGGATGCGCTCTTCAAACTCCCCCCGGTACTTGGTGCCCGCCACCATGGAGGCGATGTCCAGGCTCAGCAGCCGCTTGCCCTTGAGGTCCTCCGGCACCCGACCGTCCGCCAACGCCTGGGCCAGCGCCTCGGCCACGGCGGTCTTGCCCACCCCCGGCTCCCCCACCAGGGCGGGGTTGTTTTTCGTGCGCCGGGAGAGGATCTGGATGGCCCGCGCCAGCTCCTTCTCCCGGCCGATCACCGGGTCCAGCTGCCCCAGCCGCGCCAGGGCGGTGAGGTCCCGGGTGAACTGGTCGGTGAGGCGGGTGTCGCTCCCCTCCCCCTTGGGCCGGGGGGTGCGGTAGGGATTTCCGCCGGGATAGCGGTTGGACTCCGGGTAGATGGACATGCTGCAACGCCTCCTTTGGCTGTCCCTTCCATTGTTGCCAAAGGGGTGGGGGGTTATACCCCGGCAAAGTCGCGAAAAAAACCGTTGCAATTTTCAAAATCTGTGGTAGAATAGCCTTAGACGGAGGTTCCGTCGGGTTTTGAAAACATCAGCTTGGAACGGAGGTGTATTCCAATGGCTTATGTGATCAGCGGCGACTGCATCAGCTGCGGTTCCTGCGAGGGCGGCTGCCCTGTGGGCGCCATCTCCCAGGGCGACGAGCACTACGTCATCGACGCCGGCGCCTGCATCGAGTGCGGCGCTTGTGCCGAGACCTGCCCCATGGGCGCCATCTCCCAGGGCTAATACATCCCTACAAAAAAAGAGCCGGACGCCAATGGCGTCCGGCTCTTTTTTTACGCTCAGTTCTTCAGGCTCTGGAGGGGGGCGGGAATGCGGCCGCCCCGGGCGATGAAGTCCGCGCTGGACGGGGCGTGGACGGGCATCACCGGGGCGCTGCCCAGCAGCCCGCCGAACTCCACGCTGTCCCCCACGCCCTTGCCGGGCGCCGGGATGAGCCGCACGGCGGTGGTCTTGGAGTTGACCATGCCGATGGCGGCCTCGTCGGCGATGATGGCGGCGATGGTCTCCGCCGGGGTGTCCCCGGGGACGGCGATCATGTCCAGCCCCACCGAGCACACGCAGGTCATGGCCTCCAGCTTGTCCAGGGTGAGCGCCCCGCTCTGGGCGGCGGCGATCATCCCCTCGTCCTCGCTCACCGGGATGAACGCCCCGGACAGCCCGCCCACGCTGGAGGAGGCCATGACGCCGCCCTTCTTCACCGCGTCGTTGAGCAGGGCCAGGGCGGCGGTGGTGCCGTGGGTGCCGCAGGTCTCCAGGCCCATCTCCTCCAAAATGCGCGCCACGCTGTCCCCCACCGCCGGAGTGGGGGCGAGAGAGAGGTCCACGATGCCGAAGGGCACGTCCAGCCGGCGGCTGGCCTCCTGGGCCACCAGCTGGCCCATGCGGGTGACCCGGAAGGCGGTCTTTTTCACCGTCTCGGCCACCACGTCGAAGCTCTGGCCCTTCACCGCCTGGAGGGCGTGGTGGACCACGCCGGGGCCGGAGACGCCCACGTTGATGACCCGGTCGCCCTCCCCTACGCCGTGGAACGCCCCGGCCATAAAGGGGTTGTCCTCCACGGCGTTGCAGAAGACCACCAGCTTGGCGCAGCCGAAGCCGTCCCGGTCTGCGGTCAACTGGGCGGCCTCCTTCACCGTCCGGCCCATGAGGGCCACCGCGTCCATGTTGATCCCCGCCTTGGTGGAACCCACGTTCACGCTGGAGCAGACCAGGTCGGTCTGGGCCAGGGCCTGGGGGATGGCGGCGATGAGCCGCCGGTCCGCCGGGGTCATCCCCTTCTGCACCAGGGCGGAGAAACCGCCGATGAAGTTCACCCCCACCGCCTTGGCCGCCTCGTCCATGGCCTGGGCGAAGGGGAGGTAGTCCTCCGTGTCGGACGCCCCGGCCACCAGGGCCATGGGGGTGACGGAGACGCGCTTGTTGACGATGGGGATGCCGAACTCCCGCTCGATGTCCTCCCCGGTCTTCACCAGGTCCTGGGCGGAGCGGACGATCTTGTCGTAAATTTTCCCGCAGGCGGTCTTGGCGTCCGCGTCGCAGCAGTCCAGCAGGGAGATGCCCATGGTGATGGTGCGCACGTCCAGGTGCTGCTGGTCGATCATGCGGATGGTGTCCAGAATTTCGCTCTTATTGAACATGGGCATGGCGTTTCCCCCTGTTTTTGACCGCGTCCGGGCCGGGCGCGGGGCTTCAGATGCGGTGCATGGCGTTGAAGATGTCCTCCCGCTGCATGCGGATGTCCAGACCCTGGGCCTCCCCCTTCTGCTTCAGGAGTTCGGCCAGGTCGGCAAAGGGCAGGTCGCTCTCCCCGGCGTCCACCAGCATGATCATGGTGAAATACTCCTGCAAGACGGTCTGGCTGATGTCCAGGACGTTGACCTTGTGCCGGCTGAGCAGGGAGCAGACGGCGGCGATGATGCCCACGGTGTCCTTGCCGATGACGGTGACGATGGCTCTCATAGTCAAATCCCCCTTAACGCAATTCGTCCAAAGTGAGGTGGAAGGCGGGCAGGAACCGCTCCAGGAAGTAGTCCAGGGCGGGCAGACCCATCTTCTCCAGCGCCGCCCTGGTCTGTTGGGCGGCCTGGCGGAATTCGTCGTTGCCCGCCTTCAGCTCCTCTACGCACTTGAGGTAGGCCGCCAGCTTATCCGCGGCCTTCACCACCGCCAGCAGCTCCGGCTCCAGCTCCTCCCGCACATAGGGGGCGAAGGACGGCGCCAGCTCCGGGGGCAGCATGGACAGCAGCTTGTCCGCGGCCACCCGCTCCACCGCCTTGTAGGCGTCCTTGATGGCGGGGTTGTCGTACTTCACGGGGGTGGGCAGGTCGCCGGTGAGGATCTCCGGCGCGTCGTGGTAGAGTCCGGCCACGGCGGCCTCGTTGGGGTCCACCGTCGAGCCGAACTTCTCCCGGCCGATCACCGCCAGGGCGTGGGCCAGGACGGCCACCGCATGGGAGTGCTCCTGGATGTTCTCCTGGAAGGTGTTTCGCATGAGGCCCCAGCGGTCGATGTACCGCATCCGGGAGAGATAGGCAAAAAAGCTGTCACTCACGGGACTATCTCCTTGCAAATTCAAGTGTGGGCGTGTACAATAATTGCGACTATTTTACCAAACTCTCGCCCAAAGCGCAAGGGGGTCTTTCCATGCGGTTTGCCATCTACACCCTGGGCTGCAAGGTCAACCAATACGAGTCCCAGGCCCTGGAGCGGCAGGGGGCGGCCCGGGGGCACACCCAGGTTCCCTTTGAGGCGGAGGCGGACGCCTACATCATCAACACCTGCACCGTCACCGCCGTCAGCGACCAAAAAAACCGCCAGGTCATCCGCCGCGTCCGGCGGGAGCGGCCGGAGGCGGTGCTGGCCGTCTGCGGCTGTTTCCCCCAGACCCACCCCGGCGCGGCGGAGGAGTTGGGCGCCGACCTGGTGGCCGGGACCGGGGGCCGGGAGCGGTTCTGGGCGCTGCTGGAACAGACCTTGGCCCACCGCTCCGGCCCGGTGACGGCGGTGGACGACGCCTTTGCCCGCCGGGCCTTTGAGGAGCTGCCCGCCGGGGGCTTGACCGGTCGGACCCGGTGTATGCTCAAGGTGGAGGACGGCTGCGTCAACTTCTGCTCCTACTGCATCATCCCCTACGCCCGCGGGCCGGTGCGCTCCCTCCCCCTGGGTCGGGCGGTGGCCCAGGCCAGGCACATGGCGGCGGAGGGCTACCGGGAGATGGTGGTCACCGGCATCGAACTCTCCTCCTGGGGCCGGGACCTGCCCGGCAAGCCGGAACCTATGGACCTGCTGGAGGCCCTGTCGGAGGCCGCGCCGGAGGTGCGGCTGCGCCTGGGCAGCCTGGAGCCGCGGACGGTGACGGAGGACTTCTGCCGCCGGGCGGCCAAGCTCCCCAACCTCTGCCCCCACTTCCACCTCTCCCTCCAGTCCGGCTGCGCCGGGACGCTGAAGGCCATGAACCGCCGGTACGACCCGGCGGGGTATCTCCGATCCGTGGAGCTGCTGCGCCGGACCTTCGACGACCCCGGCCTCACCACCGACCTCATCGTGGGCTTCCCCGGCGAGACGGAGGAGGACTTCCGGGAGAGCCTGGACTTTGTGGAGCGGTGCGCCTTCTCCGCCCTCCACGTCTTCCCCTACTCCCGGCGGCCGGGCACCCCGGCGGCGCGGATGCCCGATCAGGTGCCCGCGGCGGAGAAAAAGCGCCGGGCAAAGCGGGCGGGCGACCTGGCCCACACCCTGCGCCAGGCGTATTTGGAGCGGCAGGTGGGCAAGGTGCTGGACGTGCTCTTTGAAGAGGAGCGGGACGGGCTTTACCAGGGCCACGCTCCCAACTACACGCTGGTGAAAGCCCCGGGGCGGGACCTCCACAACCGGGTCTTGCCGGTGCGGATCCAGTCCGCCGGAGACGGGTTCCTGCTGGGAACCGCGGAGGCATGACCGCACAAAAACATCCCCGGCCCAGGCGGGTCGGGGATGTTTTTGAGACTGTCAAAGAAGCGGCAGGGCCGCTTCTTTGACATTTTTTACGGCCCGCTGCAGCGCACTCCCCGGCCGCCGCGAGGGCGGCCGGCTCGCACGTTTGCGGGCCGAGATGTATTTTTTCCGACGTACACGCCGCCGGAAAAAATTTCTTATGAGTCTTTCGCGCCCTGCGGCGCGAAACTCTGCGAGGCTTTTTTGACAAGCTGAAAAACATCCCCGGCCCAGGTGGGCCGGGGATGTTTTTCGCGAAAATTCAGGGGTTCTCGCCGCCCTGGGGGGCGGGGTCGGAAAGAAGCTCCGGCGCGGAGGGAACAGCGGACTTCGGCGCGGGGTTGAGGCCGTAGTTGTCCACCGCGGCGGGGTCCTCCCCCTTCAGGATGGCCATCATCTCCTGGCCGGTGATGGTCTCCTTTTGCAGCAGATACCCGGCCACCGCGTCCAGCTCCGCCCGGTTCTGCTCCAGGATCTCCCGGGCCTCCTGGTGGCAGGCGGCGATGATGTCGGCGATCTCCTTATCCACCTGGGCGGCGGTCTCCTGGGCGCAGGTGAGGCCGTAGCCCCCGTCCAGGTACTGGTTCTGGAGGGTGGCCAGGCCCATGGGGCCGAACTTGTCGCTCATGCCGAACATGGTCACCAGCTTCCGGGCCAGGTCGGTGGCCCGCTCGATGTCGTTGGAGGCGCCGGAGGTCTGGGTGCCGAAGACCAGCTCCTCCGCGCATCGGCCGCCCAGGAGGGTGCGGATCTCCGTGTGCAGGTCCTCCTTGGTCATGAGGAACTTCTCCTCCTCGGGGGTCTGCATGGTGTAGCCCAGGGCGCCCTGGGTGTGGGGGACGATGGTGATCTTGGTCACCGGCTCGGCGTCCTTCTGCTTGGCGGCCACCAGGGCGTGGCCCACCTCATGGTAGGCGATGAGCTTCTTCTCCTTCTCGGTGAGCACCGTGCCCTTTTTCTCGCTGCCGGCAATCACCAACTCGAAGGAGGTGAGCAGGTCCTGCTGGTTCACCGCCCGGCGGCCGTGGCGCACCGCCCGCAGGGCGGCCTCGTTCACCAGGTTGGCCAAGTCCGCCCCCACCGCCCCGGCGGTGGCCTGGGCGATCTTGTTCAGATCCACGTCCTCGGCCAGGCGGATGTTCCGGGTGTGGACCTGGAGGGTGGCGAGCCGCCCGGCCAGGTTGGGCCGGTCCACGGTGATGCGCCGGTCGAACCGGCCGGGGCGGAGCAGGGCCTTGTCCAGCACCTCGGGGCGGTTGGTGGCGGCCAGGACGATGACCCCCTTGGTGGGGTCAAAGCCGTCCAACTCGGCCAGGAGCTGGTTGAGGGTCTGCTCCCGCTCGTCGTTGCCGCCGAACTTGGAGGCGTCCCGGCTCTTGCCGATGGTGTCGATCTCGTCGATGAAGATGATGCAGGGGGCCATCTTGGCGGCCTCCTTGAAGAGGTCGCGGACCCGGCTGGCGCCCACGCCCACGAACATCTCCACAAAGTCGGACCCGGAGATGGAGAAGAAGGGCACGTTGGCCTCCCCGGCCACCGCCTTGGCCAGCAGGGTCTTGCCCGTGCCGGGGGAGCCCACCAGCAGCGCGCCCTTGGGCAGCTTGGCGCCGATCTCGGTGTACTTGCCGGGGTTGTGGAGGAAGTCGATGATCTCCTCCAGCGACTCCTTGGCCTCGTCCTGCCCGGCCACGTCGGCGAAGGTGACGCCGGTCTTTTTCTCCACGTAGACCTTGGCGTTGGCCTTGCCCACGCCGCCGATGCCGCCCACGCCGCCGCCCATGCGGCTGGACATGAAGCGGAAGAGCACGATGGTCAGCCCCACCATGAGCACCATGGGCACCACGTAGCTCAGAAGCAAATTCATGAGGTAGGAGGACTCCTCCACCAGCTCGGTGCCGTACTCCTTTACGCCGTGCTCCTCCATGAGGGAGATGATCTCCTCATCGTTGATGGGGGCGGTGACGTAGACGGGCTGCTCGCCGTTGGCCCGGGCAAAGGCGGCCCAGGGGTCGTCGGTCTCGGCCTGGGTCTGGACCTCCTCCTGGCCCTCGGGGGTGAGGGTGAAGGTGAAGCGGTTGTTCTCCATCTTCACCCGCTCCACCTTGTCCTCCATCACCCACTGGCGGAAGGTGGAGTAGGGCACCTCCTGGGTGTTGGAGGCGCGGAAGGAGGAGAAGATCACGTTCATCGCCACGGTGATGACCAGCGCCCATATGATGATGGACAGCACGCCAAAGGCGCCGCGGTTGCGGTTATTTCTCTGGTTTCCGTTGTTGTTTTGGTTCAAAAAAGTCCCTCCTTTCCAAAAGGGGACAAACGGACACGAAGGTATTCTAACACAATGTCCCCTGGAATACAAGGACAGGGCCTGTAAACTTTCTGTGACCGCCCTCTTTTCATCTTGGGGAATTTGTGCTATGATGTTTTGTTAGGAAAAACCAACCCAGCGTAGGCGGAAAGGAGGCGGCGGGATGGCACGGGAGGACTACCAGACCCGGCAGGAGCGCGCCGACGGCGTCATCGAGGGCCGCAACGCCGTTTCGGAGGCCCTGCGGGCGGGGACGACCCTGGACAAGGTGTACCTGGCCAAGGGCGAGGTGGATCCCGCCCTGGGGCGGCTGGCCTCCATCGCCCGGAGCCAGGGCGCGGTGGTGGTGGAGTGCGACCGGCGCAAGCTGGACGCCATGAGCGTCACCCACGCCCACCAGGGGGTCATCGCCCTCACCGCCGTGCGGGAGTACGCCGACGTGGACGACATCCTGGACGTGGCCCGGGAGAAGGGGGAACCCCCCCTCATCGTGGTCTGCGACGAGCTGTCCGACCCCCACAACCTGGGGGCGGTGATCCGCACCGCCGAGTGCGCCGGCGCCCACGGGGTCATCATCCCCAAGCGCCGCTCCGCCGGCCTCACCGCCGTGGTGGCCAAGACCTCCGCGGGGGCGGTGAGCTATGTGCCGGTGGCCCGGGTGCCCAACCTCACCGCCTGCCTGAAGGACCTGAAGGCCAAGGGCCTGTGGGTCTTCGGCGCCACCGCCGCGGGGGATACCCTGCTCTACCAGGCCGACCTGAAAGGCCCCGCCGCCATCGTCATCGGCAGCGAGGGCTTCGGGATGTCCCGGCTGGTGGAGGAGACCTGCGATGTGCGGGTCTCCATCCCCATGGCCGGGCAGCTCAACTCGCTGAACGCCAGCGCCGCCGCCGCCATCCTGCTCTATGAGGCGGTGCGCCAGCGCCTTGGAAAGGGGTGAGCGGCGTGGACAACAACGACCTGCCTGAGCTGGAGGAGATCCTGGCGGAGTTCGCCCCCGTCCCCGACGGCGACCAGCCCCCGGCGGGGATCCCCGTGGAAGAGGAAGCCTCTGAGAAAGAGGAAACGCCCGTGGAGGAGGCGAAACCGGAGGAACCCCCTGTTGAAGAACCGGAGGCGGAGGAAGCGCCTGTTGAAGAAGCAGGGCCGAAGGAAACCTCCGTTGAAGAACCAGAACCGGAGCCGAAGGCGGAAGAAGCACCTGTTGAAGAACCGGAGGCAGAGGAAGTTCCCGTTGAGGAACCGGAACCGGAGCCGGAGGAAGCGCCTGGCGAGGGGGAGCGCCCCGCCGGGCCGGCGGAGAAAAAACTGCCCTGGTGGAAGCGGGGAAAGCCCAGCGTCCCGGTGCGCGACCCGGACAACCCCAAGGTCATCTCCATGCCCCAGCCGGACAACTCCGTCACCGGGCGCATCGGCCGGCTCATCGAGAAGGGCGACCGCTACGCCCAGACCATGTTTGAGGGCGACGCCCCGGAGGACCCGGAGCGCACCCGGCGGGAACGGCTGCTCCCCGGCGTGGACTGGGAGACGGAACCCACCCACGCCCCCACCCTGCGCCACCGCCGGGAGCGGCGCAAGCCCAGCCCGGATATCCCCCCGGCCCAGCTGGCCAAGACCTATAAGAGGGGGCTGGCCTTTCTCCACGTGCGGGTGCTGTTCGCCCTGCTGTGGTGCCTGCCCCAGCTCTACCTGGCCCTGGCGCCCGGCATGAACCTCCCCCTGCCCGCCCTGCTGGCCGGGCAGACGGCCCTGCTCTACCAGGTCGCCGCCGGGGCGCTGTGCGTCAGCGCCCTGCTGTGCGCCGACGTGCTGGCCTATGGGGCTGTGTGCCTGGTGCGGCTGCGGCTGGAGGGCGAGACCATCGCCCTCTTCGCCGTCATCGCCGCCGCGGCGGACGCCCTCACCGTGCCCCTGCTGGGCGGCCGGGCGGGGAACGGGAACTTCTGCGCGGTGGTCTCCCTGTGCCTCTTCTTCGCCCTGTGGGGGCGGCTGCTGAAGCGCCAGGCGCTGCGGCGGTCCTGCCGGGCGGCCGCCGGGGCGGCGGAGCCGTATCTGGTGACCCTGGACGAGCGGATGTGGAACGGCCGGGACAGCTTTACCAAGTGGTCCGGCGAGGTGACGGGCTTCGGCAGCCAGATCCAGGAGCCGGACGGCGTCCAGCGCGTCTACCACCTGGCCTCCCCCCTGATCCTCCTGTGCGCGCTGCTGTTCGCCCTGCTGGCCTCGGTGGGCCGGAAGGAACCCCAGCTCTTTCTCTGGTGCCTCTCCGCCGGCCTCACCGCCGGGTGCGGCCTCTCCTCCTTCCTCACCTTCTCCCTCCCCTTCTCCGCCCTGAGCCGGCGGCTGGCCAACCTGGGCGCCGCCCTGGGCGGCTGGGAGGGCGTGGCCTGGGTGGGGCGCAAGCGGGGGGTCATCCTCACCGATACCGACCTCTTCCCCCCCGGCAGCGTCACCCTCAACGGCATCAAGCTGGTGGGCGACGCCTCGCTGGAGTCCGCCCTGTCCTACACCGCCACCCTCATCCGGGAGACGGGCAGCGGCCTCTCCAAGCCCTTCTCCGACCTCCTGCGGGCCAAGGGCGGCCTGCGCCGCCAGGCCGGCCAGGTGATGTGCCACGAGGGCGGCGTCACCGGCGTCATCAACGGCCAGTCGGTCACCGTTGGCTCCGGGGCGTTCATGGAGCTGATGCACGTGGAGCTGCCCCAGGGGCTGAACGTGAAAAACGCCGTGTTCTGCGCCGTGGACGGCGTGCTCACCGCCATTTTTGTCCTCAACTACACCCTCCACCCCGCCATTGCCCAGGCGGTGGACGTGCTGGTGGAAAACGGCCTGGACCCCATCCTGGCCACCCGGGATCTCCTCATCATCCCGGAGATGCTCCGCCAGCGCTTCAAGCTGCCGGTGGACAAGATGGAGTTCCCCAGCCTGGACCGGCGGCGGGAGCTGTCCTCCAAGCGCTACGTCCACAACAGCACCCTCACCGCCGTACTCTGCCGGGAGGGCCTGACCGCCTACGCCGACGCGGTGGTGGGCGCCAAGCGGCTGTTGGGCGCGGTGCGCTGGGGTCTGGTGTTCGACCTTCTGGGCGCGGCGGCGGGGCTGGCGCTGTCCTTCTACCTCTGCCTCGCCCGCGCCTTCGCGGCCCTGTCCCCAGGGGCGATGCTGGTCTTTTTGCTCCTCTGGGCGGTCCCCGCCGCCCTGGTCGCCGGATGGGCCAACCGATATTGACGCTCCCGGTGCGTTGCGCTATAATAGGGGGCGCTGAAGACGTTATTTCTATCGTAAAGGATGGATCGATACATGGCTGAAAACAAAAAACAGGTGGAGCAGATCACCGACATGGAGGTGGACTTCGCCCAGTGGTACACCGACGTGTGCAAAAAGGCGGAGCTGATCGACTACTCCTCCATCAAGGGTATGTTCATCTACCGTCCCTACGGCTACGCCATCTGGGAGAATATCCAGCACCTCATGGACGCGGAGTTCAAGCGCCTGGGCCACGAGAACGTGTACCTGCCCATGCTCATCCCGGAGAGCCTGCTCCAGAAGGAGAAGGACCACGTGGAGGGCTTCGCCCCGGAGTGCGCCTGGGTCACCATGGGGGGCAGCGAGAAGCTGGAGGAGCGCTACTGCATCCGCCCCACCTCCGAGACCCTGTTCTGCGAGCACTATAAGACCGTCATCCACTCCCACCGGGACCTGCCCAAGCTCTACAACCAGTGGTGCAGCGTCCTGCGCTGGGAGAAGACCTCCCGTCCCTTCCTGCGCCACCGGGAGTTCCTCTGGCAGGAGGGCCACACCATGCACGCCACCGAGGCCGAAGCCCGCGAGGAGACCCAGCGGATGCTCAACGTCTACGCCGACTTCATGGAGAACGTGCTGGCCATGCCGGTGGTGAAGGGGCGCAAGACGGACAAGGAGAAGTTCAACGGCGCGGAGGAGACCTACACCGTGGAGTGCATGATGCACGACAAGAAAGCCCTCCAGGCCGGCACCAGCCACTACTTTGGCGACGGCTTTGCCCGCGCCTTTGACATCACCTTCACCGGCGCGGACAACCAGCTCCACCACCCCCACCAGACCTCCTGGGGTTCCTCCACCCGCCTCATCGGCGGCATCATCATGACCCACGGCGACAACAACGGTCTGGTCCTGCCACCCAAGGTGGCGCCCATCCAGGTGGTGGTCATCCCCGTGGCCCAGCACAAGGAGGGCGTTCTGGACGCCAACCGCGCCGTGGTGGAGCGCCTCACCGCCGCCGGGTTCCGGGTGAAGATGGACGACTCGGACAAGGCGCCGGGGTGGAAATTCGCCGAGTACGAGATGAAGGGCGTGCCCCTGCGCCTGGAGCTTGGCCCCAAGGATATGGAGAAAAACCAGTGCGTCCTGGCGCGCCGGGACAGCGGGGAGAAGACCTTCGTCTCCCTGGACGGCCTGGAGAGCGCCGTGGCGGAGGCTTTGGAGGCCATCCACCAGGGCCTCTTTGAAAAGGCCAAGCGCAACCTGGAGGAACACTGCTACCCCGCCTTCTCCCTGGAGGAGGCCAAGGCCATCCAGGAGGAAAAGGGCGGCTTCATCAAGACCATGTGGTGCGGCGACGAGGCCTGCGAGGACCGGATGAAGGCCGAGGCCGGAATGTCCTCCCGGTGCATCCCCTTCGCCCAGGAGCATCTGGGCGACGTCTGCCCCATCTGCGGCAAACCCGCCAAGCACATGGTCTACTGGGGCGTGGCGTATTGATCCCCCAACCGCGGACGCGCGGGTAAAAAAATAAAAGGAGGCATTTCCCCATGGATGTCAAGGCAAAGATCGAAGAGCTGGTAAAGAAGGTCACCACAGACGAGGAACTCAAGACCCTGTTCCAGCAGAACCCCATCCAGGCCGTGGAGAAGGTCCTGGGCGTGGACCTGCCCGACGAGCAGGTGAAGGCCATCGTGGACGGCGTCAAGGCCAAGCTGGCCGGCGACGCGGTGAAGAACGCCGCCGGCGGCGCCGTGGACGCCATCAAGGGCCTGTTGGGCAAGTAAGCCCCGGTTGCGGCGCAAAAAAATCCTTCCGGCTCTCGCCGGAAGGATTTTTTATTTGTCTCAGTCCTGGAAGAAGGTTTTAAATGTCTCCCCGTCCATGGTCTCGTGTTCCAGGAGGTAGCCGGCCACCTGGTCCAGCACCGCCCGGCGGGTCTGGAGGATGTCCGCGCACCTGGCGCGAGCCTGGTCGATGATGGCCCGGACCTCCCGGTCGATCTGCCCGGCGACCTCCTCGGAGTAGGGCTTGGTCTGGGCCATGGAGCGGCCCAGGAAGACCTCGTCGTGGCCGGTGTCGAAGACCACGTCGCCCAGGGTCTCGCTCATGCCGTACCGGGCGACCATGGCGTGGGCGATGGCGGTGGCCCGCTCCAGGTCGTTGGAGGCGCCGGTGGAGATATCCCCCAGCACCAGCTCCTCGGCGCACCGGCCGCCCAGCAGGGAGACGATCTCCTCAAACAGTTCCGTCCGGGAGCGGTAGGTGCGATCCTCCTGGGGCAGGGAGATGGTCATGCCCCCCGCGCCGCCACGGGGGATGATGGTGATCTGGTGAACCTGGTCGGCGGTGGGCAGGTCGTGGATGACGACGGCGTGACCCGCCTCGTGGTAGGCGGTGAGGCGCTTGGCCTGCTGGGAGATGACCTTGCTGCGCTTCTCCGGCCCGGCGATGACCTTCAGCATGGCCTCGTGGAGGTCGCCCTGGTTCAGGTAGGGACGGCCCGCCCGGGCGGCCAGCAGGGCCGCCTCGTTGAGCAGGTTTTCCAGATCCGCCCCGGTGAACCCGGCGGTGGACTGGGCGGTCTGGCGCAGGGACACGTCCTCGGCCAGGGGCTTATTTTTGGCGTGGACCTTCAAGATCTCCTCCCGGCCCTTGATATCCGGCACGCCCACGTAGATCTGCCGGTCGAACCGGCCGGGGCGCAGGAGGGCGGGGTCCAGGATGTCCCGGCGGTTGGTGGCGGCCAGGACGATGACCCCGGAGTTCTGGGCGAAGCCGTCCATCTCCACCAGGAGCTGGTTGAGGGTCTGCTCCCGCTCGTCGTGCCCGCCGCCCAGGCCGGCGCCCCGCTGGCGGCCCACGGCGTCGATCTCGTCGATGAAGACGATGGCGGGGGCTTCCGCCTTGGCCTGCTGGAAGAGGTCGCGAACCCGGCTGGCGCCGATGCCCACGTACAGCTCCACGAAGTCCGACCCGGAGATGGAGAGGAAATGCACCCCCGCCTCCCCGGCCACCGCCTTGGCCAGCAGCGTCTTGCCCGTGCCCGGAGGCCCCACCAGCAGCACCCCCTTGGGCACCCGCGCGCCCATGCGGGTGAACCGCTCCGGGTCCTTGAGGAAGTCCACCAGCTCCTGAAGCTCGGCCTTCTCCTCGTCCGCCCCGGCCACGTCGGCAAAGGTGACGCGGTTGTCGCTCTCCTGGAGCGTCCGGGTGCGCGCCTTGCCGAATTTATTCATCCGCTCGTCCACGCCGCCGCCCATGCCGCTGGGGCGCGACAGGCGGGTCATGAGAAACAGCGCCGCGATCACCACCAGCGCCGGCACCACCGCCACCAGCCACCAGGGCGGCGAGAAGGGCGCCTCGTAGTCGCCGTCGGTCAGGGTGCCCTTGGCCAGCTGCGCGGCGATGAGGTCGCCCAGGTCCTCGTGGAACCGGTCCACCGAGGCCAGCTTGTGGGAGAGGATGACGTTCCCCTCCCCGTCCGCCTCCTTCAACCGCAGCAGGAGGGTGCCGTCCCCCTCCACGGTGAAGGCGTCCACCTTCTCCTGGTAAAAGAGGCGGCAGACCTGGGCGTAGCTGGGTTCCTGGCCGGCCGCCTCCCGGTTGAGGAGGAAGACCACCCCCACGATGGCCAGGGCGATGAGCAGATAGTAGAAAAGGCTCCCCGCGGGGAACCGCCGCGTGGGCTGTTCGTTCAAAAGCCTCAGTCCTTTCTCAGC
Source organism: uncultured Oscillospiraceae bacterium (assembly GCA_947631595.1). Classification (GTDB taxonomy): domain Bacteria; phylum Bacillota; class Clostridia; order Oscillospirales; family Oscillospiraceae; genus MGBC124762. Next base: position 16,092 of record CANRLZ010000001.1, on the reverse strand, counting down.
CGCCGTACACTTCCGGCTTGACGATGCCGATGTAGGGCAGGTTGCGGTAGCCCTCGGCGTAGTCCAGGCCGTAGCCCACCACAAAGGCGTCGGGGATCTGGAAGCCGTAGTAGTCGGCCTTGATGTCCTTTTTCCGCCGCTCCGGTTTGTCCAGCAGGGTGCAGATGGAGATGGAGGCGGGTTTCCGGGCGGAGAGCATATCCCGCAGGTAGTAGAGGGTGTTGCCCGAGTCCAGGATGTCCTCCACCAGCAGCAGGTCCTTGCCGTCCACCGGCTCGGAGAGGTCCTTGATGATGCGCACCTGGCCGGAGGAGGTGGTGCCCTTGCCGTAGGAGGACGCGCTCATAAAGTCCACCTGGCAGGGGAGGTCGATGTGCCGGGTGAGGTCGGCCATGAAGATGTACGCCCCACGGAGGATCCCAACCAGCACCAGGTTCTTCCCCTGGTAGTCCCGGGTGATCTGCGCCCCCATCTGGGCCACCCTGGCCTCGATCTCCTTCTGGGTAAACAGCACCTTCAAAATGTCTTTTTCCGCGTAGGACACGATCCATCTCTCCTCTCTCTATATCGGTCGTCTGGCCCACGTGACAAATACGGCGTCCTCTCCCGGCGCGGCCAGGCAGTCCCGCTGAGGGCCGATCCCGGCCACCGCCGCCAGGGTCTCCCCCGCGGTCAAGACCGGGGTGGCCGCCCGCTCCTGCCGGGGGACCTTCGCCTCGATCATCCACTTCTTCACCGTCTTCCCCGTGCGGAAAGGCGGGTGGAGGAAGTCCCCCGTCTGCCGGGGGCGCAGGGCCAGCGGCCCCAGGGGCTTGAGGTAAAAGGCGCTGGGCGTGGGGGGCGCGTCCGGACACCGGGCGGGGCGGGTGGTCAGCCGCCACAGGGGGGTGTCCACCGTCTCCCCCACCGCCACCACCCGCGGCTCCACCGGGGGCAAGTCCACCTGGGGCGCGGGGGGCGTCCACGGCCCCAGGCGGGCAAAGTCCTCCCGGAGCCGGTCGGTCATCCGCGCGGCGGCCTCCACCGCCCGTGGGTTCAGCGTCTCCAGCACGGGGATCACCTGATGGCGCAGGCGGTTGCGGGCAAAGTGGTCGTCGCCGTTCGTCTCGTCCAGCATAAATTCCAGCCCCTCCTGGGCCAGATACGCCTCGATGGCCCGGCGGGTGGTGTGGAGCATGGGCCGGACCAGAATGCCCCGGCGGGGCAGGATGCCCTGGAGGCCCTGGAGGCCGCAGCCACGGGTGAGGTGGAGCAGCACCGTCTCCAGATTGTCGTTGGCGTTGTGGGCGGTGGCGATCCGGGCGGCGCCCACCTGGGCGGCGGTGCGCTCCAGAAAGGCGTAACGCGCCCGGCGGGCGTTTTCCTCCAAATTCCCCGGCGCGGCGGCCAAGTCCTCCCCCTCCCCTATATAGCAGGGCACCCCCCAGTCCCGGCACAGGGCCTCTACAAAGGCCCGGTCCCGGCCGGAGGTGGGGCGGAGGTGGTGGTCGAAGTGGGCCGCCGCCACGGAGAAGCCCTGGGTCTTCAGAAAGTGCAGCAGGGCCACCGAGTCCGGCCCACCGCTGACGGCACAGAGGATCAGCCCGCCGGCGGGCAGCAGGCCGTGCTGGGACGCGAAGGGCAAGATGTGTTCCATTTACGGCTCCTCGTGGATGAGGTCCAGGTCCTCCGGGTCGATGAAGGAGGTGAACTGCGGCCGCCAGCCCAGGTGGAGGATGCCGGTCTCTCCGTGGCGGTTTTTCGCCACGATGCACTCCGCCAGGTTGGGGTCGATATCCGGGTTGGAGTCGTCGTCGTTGTAGTAGTCCTCCCGGTGGAGGAAGATCACGATGTCCGCGTCCTGCTCGATGGCGCCGGAGTCCCGGAGGTCGGACAGCCGGGGGCGGCGGACGGTGGTCTTGTCCTTCTCGTTGGCGCGGGAGAGCTGGGAGAGGCACAAAATGGGCACCTGCAGCTCCTTGGCCATGATCTTTAAGGCGCGGGTGATACTGCTCACCGCGTTTTGTCTGCTCTCGTTCTCATACCCCAGCTTCCCCCCGGCGGAGGTCATCAGCTGGAGGTAGTCCACCACCACCAGTCCCAGGTCCTTCACCCGGCGGCACTTGGCGTTCATATCCGCCACCGTCAGGGAGGGGTCGTCGTCCAGGAGGAGGTTGGTGTGGCTCAGGACGTTGGCCGCCGTGGCCACCCGCGCCCACTCGTCGTCGTTGAGGCGGCCGGTGGCCAGGGTGCGGTTCTCGATGAGGGACTCCCCGGACAGCAGCCGCATACCCAGCTGCTCCTTGGACATCTCCAGGGAGAACACCGCCACCGCCTTGCCGGAGAACTTTCCGGCGTGGATCGCCATGTTCATGGCCAGGGAGCTTTTGCCCATGCCGGGGCGGGCGGCCAGGATGACGAGGTCGGACTTATTCAGGCCGGTGAGCGCCCGGTCCAGCACCTTCAGGCCGGTGGAGATGCCGGGCAGCTGATCCCCCGCGGCGGCCAGCTCGCCCAAACGCTCCAGCAGCCGGGGCACCACCCCGGCCAGCGGTTCCAGCCCGGCGGTGCCGCGGCCCTGGCGCAGGGCGTACACCCGCTGCTCGGCCACCTCCAGGAGCTGGGCGCCGGACTCGGTGCCCTCCCGGACCATCCCCTCCACCTCGCCGCAGGTCTGGGCCAGGGCGCGCAGGAGGGACTTGTCCTTGACGATGTCCAGATAGATCCCCACGTTGGCCGCGGTGGGGGTGATCTCCATGAGCTGCTTCAAAAAAGCGGCGGAGGTTTGCTCGTCGTAGGCGCCGTTTTGCCGCAGCTTCTCCAGAATGGTCACCAGGTCGATCTTCTGGGAGAAGTTGAACATGGAGTAGATGGCCTCATACAGCTCCCGGTGCTGGCGCAGGTAGAAGTCCTCCGGCTTGAGCCGCTCGATGACCTGGGGGATGCAGTTCTCGTCGATGAGCATGGCGCCCAGCACCGACTGCTCCGCCTCAACAGAGTGGGGCAGCTGATAGGATAGCAGCTCGTCCAAGGCGGTTCACCTTCCTTCCGGCCTGAAAAAGGGTCGTTTCTTACTTCTGCTCGGTCACGGTGACGTGGATGGCGCCGGTGACCTCGTAGCCCAGCTTGCACTTGAGCGTATAGGAGCCAAAGGCCTTGATGGGTTCGTCCTGGACGATCTTGCTCTTGTTGAGGTCGATGCCGTGCTGGGCCTTCAGCGCGTCGGAGACCTCCTTGGAGGTCACCGAGCCGAAGAGCTTGCCGCCGTCGCCGCCCTTGGCGCGGACGATCACCTGGAGGGACTCCAGTTCCTTGGCCACACGCTCCGCCTCCGCCTTCTCGGCGGCCTGGCGCTCCCGCTTGGCCTGGTCCTGCTTTTCCATCTTATGGACGTTGTCGGCGGTGGCCTCCACCGCCAGCTTCCGGGGCAGAAGGAAGTTGCGGGCGTAGCCGTCGCTGGCCTCGATGAGCTGGCCCTTCTTGCCCTGGCCCTTCACGTCTTGCTGTAAGATCACTTTCATGGATAGTACCCCTTTCTACGCGTTCTCCTGTTCCGCAAAGTAGCGGTCGATGGCGGTTTTCAGTTCGTCGGCGGCCTGGGCGACGCTCTTGCCGGGGAGCTGCGCCCCGGCCGCGGCGGCGTTCCCCCCGCCCCCCAGGTCCTCCAGGACCATCTGGACGTTGGTCTGGCCCAGGCTCCGGGCGGAGATCATGGTCACCCCGTCCGGCCCAGGGTAGACCACGAAGGAACTCTCCACCCCGGAGATGTTCAGCAGCTCGTCGGCGCACTGGGCGGCGGTGACCCGGCCCACGGAGTCCTCCACCGCCACCAGGGCCACCCCGTCCCGGTACATCCGCGCCGAGCGGATAAGCTCCAGCTTGGCGAAGGTGCCGGCCAGGTCGGTCTGGAAGAATTTCCGCACCTCGGCGGTGTCCGCCCCCGCCCGGCGGAGGAAGGCCGCGGCCTCAAAGGTCCGGCCGCCGGTGCGCATGGTGAAGTTCTTGGTGTCCAGCATGATACCGGCCAGCAGCGCCTCCGCCTCCACCCGGAGAAGGTCCGCCGAGTCCAGCAGGTATTGCAGAAGCTCGGTCACCAGCTCGCAGGCGGAGGAGGCGTAGGGTTCGTGGAAGTTCAGGGCCGCGCCCTCGATGTACTCCGCCGCCCGGCGGTGGTGGTCGATCACCGCCACCTTGCTGCACGCCTCCAAGAGCGGCAGGGACTGCACCTGGTCGGGCCGGTTGGTGTCCACCACCACCAGCAGCGTGGAGGCGTCCGCCTCCGCCAGGGCGTCCTGGGGGGAGAGGAACCGCCCCTTGTAGCGCTCGTGGGCCATGAGGCGGTCGGCCATCACCTTGCCGGGGGTGTAGCCCGGCTCCCGGACGATGTAGGCCGGGACGCCCAGCTTCCGGGCCACCGCGCATACCCCCGCGCAGGCGCCCACGGCGTCCATGTCCGGGGCCTTGTGCCCCATGACCATCACGGCGGAGGAGTCGGCGATGAGGGCCTTCAGGGCGTTTGCCATCACGCGGCTTCGCACCTTGGTGCGCTTTTCCATCTCCTTGACCTGGCCGCCGTAGAAGCCAAAGCCGGTGCGGTTGCGGATCACCGCCTGGTCGCCGCCGCGGCTCAGCGCCATCTCCACCGACAGCGCCGCGTAGCGGTACAGCTCCTGGAAGCCGTCCCCGTCCTGGCCCACGCCGATGGAGAGGGTCACCGGACTGCCGTCCGGGCTGGTGACCTGGTGCATATCCCGGAGGATGGAGAACTTCTCGTCGATGAAACCCTGGAGGTACTGTTCCTCAAAGAGGAAGAGGTATCGGTCCCGGTCGATGGCGCAGAAGAGGCCGCCGCAGGGTTCCGCCCAGTCGGCCAGCCGCTGATTGACCTCGCTGAGCAGGGCGCTGCGGGCGGAGTCGGAGACGTTTTTCAGCACCTCCTCGTAGTTGTCCAGCACCACCAGCGCCACCACCGGACGGGTGGCCTGGTAGATATCCCTGGTCTGGGCCAGGTCGGTGATGTCCACCCAGTAGGTGGTGGCCAGATAGCCGCTGGAGCGGTCGGACTCCTCGGTGCGGACGAGGTGGCCGAAGACCTGGAACCGCCGCCGGCCCAGGGTGACCTCCTGGGGGCAGACGCTCTTGCCCTCCATGAGCCAGCGGGTGGAGAAGCCCTCCACCAAGCCCTCCAGCTTCGTGTCAAAGAGGTGATCCCGCTCCCCGGCCAGGTGGAGGAAGCGGTCGTTTGTCCAGATGATCTCCCCCGACTCGGGGCGGAAGATGGCCATGGGCATGGGGGAGTTCACCACCGAGTCCTTGGCCGCCACGTCGATGTCCCCGCTCAGGGAGTTCATGAATTTTACGATGGCCTTCTTCCGCCGGTGGCTGTCCCGGCGAAAGCCCAGCCAGCACAGCAGCCCCGCCGCCGCCTCCGCCACCGCCAGAAGGGTCTGCCCCAGCAGGGCGCTGAGGATGGCGAAGAGGAACAAAAAGACGAAAGAGAGCTGAAATCCGGGGTCCAGCACCCGGTTTCTGTTCATTTTCACGGCGTTTTTCACCTCCCAAAAAGGTGTACACCCTACATTATATCAAATTCCACCTTAATACACAAGGATAAAAATCCCCCGAATACCACTTTACTTTTGGCTGAGCCTGTCATATAATATCCCTCGGATTTGACCGCAGAATATCATAAGAGGAGGAAAACACGGATGATCTATTCCACCGAAGTACAGCACATGTGTCCCGTGGCCAAGGGCGCCTACCACGGCCCCGCCCCCATCCCCGAGGAGGGGAAGTGGGTCCAGGCCAAGCAGATCGGCGACATCTCCGGCTTCACCCACGGCATCGGCTGGTGCGCCCCCCAGCAGGGCGCGTGCAAGCTCACCCTGAACGTGAAGGACGGCGTCATTGAGGAGGCCCTGGTGGAGACCATCGGCTGCTCCGGCATGACCCACTCCGCCGCCATGGCCAGCGAGATCCTCATCGGCAAGACCCTGCTGGAGGCGCTGAACACCGACCTGGTGTGCGACGCCATCAACACCGCCATGCGGGAGCTGTTCCTCCAGATCGTCTACGGCCGCACCCAGAGTGCCTTTTCCGAGGGCGGCCTGGTGGTGGGCGCCAGCCTGGAGGACCTGGGCAAGGGCCTGCGCTCCCAGGTGGGCACCATGTTCGCCACCAAGGAGAAAGGCCCGCGCTACCTGGAGATGGCCGAGGGCTACTGCACCCGCGTGGCCCTGAACAAGGACAAGGAGATCGTGGGCTACGAGTTCGTCAGCCTGGGTAAGATGATGGACTTCATCAAGGGCGGCATGGACGCCAACGAGGCCCTGGAGAAGGCCAAGGGCCACTACGGCCAGTTCGACGGCGCGGCTGAGTATATCGACCCCCGGAAGCAGTAATTAAAGGAGGAATTGAGAAATGGCTTTATTTGAAAGTTACGAGCGCCGCATTGACAAGATCAATTCCGTCCTCAGTCAGTACGGCATCAAGAGCGTGGAGGAGACGCGGGAGATCTGCCAGGCCGCGGGCTTCGACCCCTACGAGATCGTCAAGGGCATCCAGCCCATCTGCTTTGAAAACGCCTGCTGGGCCTACTGCGTGGGCGCGGCTATCGCCCTGAAGAAGGGCGTCAAGACCGCCGCCGAGGCCGCCACCGCCATCGGCGAGGGCCTCCAGGCCTTCTGCATCGACGGCTCCGTGGCCGACGACCGCAAAGTCGGCCTGGGCCACGGCAACCTGGGCGCCATGCTCCTGAGCGACGAGTCCAAGTGCTTCGCCTTCCTGGCCGGGCACGAGTCCTTTGCCGCCGCCGAGGGGGCCATCGGCATCGTCCGCAACGCCAACAAGGCCCGGAAGGAACCCCTGCGGGTCATCCTCAACGGCCTGGGCAAGGACGCGGCCCAGATCATCTCCCGCATCAACGGCTTCACCTACGTCCAGACCCAGTTCGACTACGCCACCGGCAAGGTGAACGTGGTCAAGGAGACCCGTTACTCCGAGGGCGAGCGGGCCAACGTCCGCTGCTACGGCGCCGACGACGTCCGCGAGGGCGTGGCCATCATGCACCTGGAGGGGGTGGACGTGTCCATCACCGGCAACTCCACCAACCCCACCCGCTTCCAGCATCCCGTGGCCGGCACCTATAAGAAGGAGTGCATCGAGCAGGGCAAGAAGTACTTCTCCGTGGCCTCCGGCGGCGGCACCGGCCGCACCCTCCACCCGGACAACATGGCCGCCGGCCCCGCCAGCTACGGCATGACCGACACCATGGGCCGGATGCACTCCGACGCCCAGTTCGCCGGCTCCAGCTCCGTCCCCGCCCACGTGGAGATGATGGGCTTCCTGGGCATGGGCAACAACCCCATGGTGGGCGCCACCGTCGCCGTGGCCGTCGCCGTGGCGGAGAGTTTGAAGTAAGCAAGCTCTCAAGCCGTGCGGTCACTGTCATCCGCCGGTATTGAATAAGTTGAAAAAGAGGGCTGTGCCGCTTGGCACAGCCCTCTTTGATTATTTCTCTGCCGAATAAAATTGAATGTCCGCGTTTCGCAACAGGTCATTTCCGTTCCCATTGTCGTAAATTTCCACATCTGCCCATTGGAAGGGTCCATCAGCATAGTAGACATTCGTCAGACGTTTGCAACCGTCAAACACAAAGTCCTCGACCACCTCAAGCGTGCTGGGAAGATGCACCGACGTCAGCTTCTTGCACTCATTGAACGCACGCCATCCAATTTCCTCCACACCCTCTGGGATGGTGACGCTCTCCAGCGCCGTTCCAGAAAACGCAGAGCCGTCGATGCGCCTCATGCTGCTGGGGATCGTGACTTGTTTCAGATTTTTGCAACTGTCAAACGCATAACAGCCTACCGCCTTTACCCCTTCCGCGATCGTGACGGTCGTGATCTGATCCAGGTATTTCTCCCATGGCCGGTTTCCGTCATACCAGCTCCAGCCGCCGTAGTGATCCATCTCCCCAGTCCCAGTGATTTCCAATTCTCCGTCCTCATAGAGGATCCAGTATAGATCCTCTCCGCATTTTCCGGCGTTCACCGCCGTGCGGTCGGGGTCGATCCACTGCTCCGGGGCGGCGTCCTCCTCCTGCTCGGGTTCCGGGGTGGGCGTGGGAGTAGGCTTGGGCGTCGGCGCAGGCGTAGGCGTGGGCTTGGGCGTAGGCGTGGGAGTGGGCGCAGGAGTGGGAGTAGGCTTGGGGGTGGGCGTGGGAGCGGGCGTCGGCGTGGGCTTAGGCGTGGGGGCGGCCGTGGGCTGCGGCGCGGCGGTGGGCTTGGGCGTGGCGGCGGCGGGGGTCTGGGTGACGTCGGGGCCGTAGCCGTGGCTCAGCGCCCGGGCCAGCAGGGTGGCGAACTCCGCCCGGGTGAGGCCCTTCTGGGCGGCGATGGTGCCGTCGGGCAGACCGGCCACCAGCCCCTCGGACACCGCCACCGCCATATAGGGCTTCACGCCCACGGAGATGCTGTTAGTGTCAGAGAACATATTCAGCACCGACAGGTCGGCGTTGGTGGCCTTGGAGCCGTAGCCCCAGGCGACCACCAGGGCGTAGATGGTCTCCTCCCGGGTGATGGTCTGGGTGGGGCGAAAACTGGCCGTGCCCTGGAGGTTGGTCACGTTGGGGAAGAGGGACTTGGCGGCCTCGATGTAGGCCTTGGCCCAGTTGTCGGCGGTGTCGGTGAAGGACGCCTTCGGGTTTTCCTCCAGCTCCAGACCCATGGCCACGGCGAAGACCTTGGCGGCCTCCTCCCGGGTGATGAGGCTGGTGGGGCGGAAGGTGCCGTCGGGGTAGCCGTTGAACCAGGTGCGCTGGGAGCAGGTGGCGATGGACTGGGCGGCCCAGTGGTCACTGGGCACATCCCGGTAGAGCTGGGCGACGTCGGCGGTGTAACCGGCGTACTCCTCCCCGTAGCTCAGCGCCAGGGCGGGGGCGGCCAGGCCCAGAGACAAGCAGAGGGCCAAGGCCAGGGACAACAGACGTTTTTTCATGGTGGTGCCTCCTTTTGCGTATGTATTCTATATTCGATATCATAATTAGAATATGTTGTGATGGTAGCATATCGAATATAATTTGTCAAGAGGAGGGATCTGCCATGGAAAAATTTTTGCCCAAAAAGCCGGAAAAGGAAGTCATCTCCATGCGCCTCCCCCTGGATCTTCTGGCGGAGGTGGACCGCCGGGCGGCGGAGTTCGACATCAGCCGCAACGAACTCATCAACCAGTGCATCCTGTTCGCTCTGAGCCATATGGACAAGGGGGAGTGAGTGCGTGGCGGGGGATTTGTGGGTTTTTTCGGTATTGCCTTTTTCCGGGGAGTGTGGTAGAATACCTGGAAGTGAGTGAAGGGAGGGGAGCGCCATGTTTACCAAGAGCGAGAACGTCACGCTGTCGCGGCCGGGCATGGTCGTCTTTTCCCGTTTCCTTTCCTTTTCTCTGTCACCGGCTTAGAGCCGGTATTTTTTTGCTCAAATGAGAAAGGAGAACGGTAAAATGAGCGAGAAGGTCAAAAACGTGGGCGCCGAGCCTGTCCGGGACGCCCGGGCGCTGGGCGTGCCCAAGATGCTGATCCTGGGGCTTCAGCACATGTTCGCCATGTTCGGCGCCACCATCCTGGTGCCCATCCTGGTCCAGGGCTACGGCCTGCCCCTGTCCATCCAGACCACCCTGTTCTTCGCCGGGTTCGGCACGCTGCTGTTCCACGTCTGCTCCAAGCTGAAGGTGCCCGCTTTCCTGGGTTCCTCCTTCGCCTTCCTGGGCGGGTTTGAGACCATGAGCAAGCTCAGCGACGGCATCTACGCCACCATGGAGCCGGCGGAAAAGCTCCAGTACACCTGCGGCGGTATCGTGGTGGCCGGACTTCTCTACCTGGTTCTGGCGCTGCTGGTCAAGCTGGTGGGCGTGAACAAGGTCATGCGCTTCCTGCCCCCGGTGGTCACCGGCCCCATCATCATCTGCATCGGCCTGAACCTGGCGCCCTCCGCCATCAACAACGCCTCCTCCTGCTGGTGGCTGGCCCTGGTGGCCATGGCCATCATCATCGTGGCCAACATCTGGGGCAAGGGCATGGTGAAGATCATCCCCATCCTCCTGGGCGTGGTGGGCAGCTACGTAGTCGCCCTCATCGTCACCCTGGCCGGCGGTCCCCAGCTCATTGACTTCTCCGGCATGCAGGGTTCCCAGGTGCTGGGCCTCCAGCCCTTCTTCACCGACTTCACCGGCTCCATCGCCAAGTTCGACCTCTCCGCCATCCTGGTGATGGCCCCCATCGCCATCGCCTCCATGATGGAGCACATCGGCGATATGTCCGCCATCTCCGCCACCGTGGGCGAGAACTACCTGGCCGACCCCGGCCTGCACCGCACCCTCATCGGCGACGGCCTTGCCACCTCCCTGGCCGGTCTGTTCGGCGGCCCGGCCAACACCACCTACGGCGAGAACACCGGCGTGCTGGTGCTCAGCCGGGTGTATGACCCCAGGGTCATCCGCCTGGCCGCCCTCTACGCCCTGATCCTCTCCTTCTCCCCCCTGTTCGCCGCCTTCATCGGCTCCATCCCCTCCGCCATCATCGGCGGCGTGAGCTTCATCCTCTACGGTATGATCTCCGCCATCGGCGTGCGGAACCTGGTGGAGAACCGGGTGGACTTCACCAAGTCCCGGAACCTCATCATCGCCGCCACCGTCCTGGTCTGCGGCCTGGGCTTCTCCAGCGGCCTCACCTTCCAGGTGGGCGGCGCCTCCATCACCCTCACCGGCCTGGCCATCGCCGCCATCGCCGGCATCCTGCTCAACGCCATCCTCCCCGGCAAGGACTACGAGTTCCAGGGCGGCGGCGACTCCGGCAACCTGGGCAAATATTGATCCCTGCATTCTAAATAGTCCGTTTTATGGGACAGCAAACCTCCTATCCTAAAGTACCGTAAGGAAGCGGTACGGACGGATAGGAGGTTTTGTTATGAACGGGTATGAACTTCGGTATGTGAACGGGCACGTGGAGGTCTATCTGGCGGGGGCGTTTCAGTTCTCCGCGGACAACGAGGCCGAGGCGCGGAAGGAGATCGACGAGGCGGCTTAATCGGGGATGTACGCCCGCACCCGGAGGGTCGCCCCCAGGCGCTCGGCCAGGGCGCGGTCGGCGGCGATATCCGCCGGGGTCTTGTCCTTGTCCACCACGGTCATCACCACATGGGGGACGTGCCGGGCGGCTAGGCGGGTGAACTCCAGCATGGCCTCCCAGGCCGCCGCCCCGTCACGGGGCTGGGTGACGGCGCAGTACTCCTCCGCGGTGGAGCCGTTGAGGGAGATGGAGAGGGTGTCGATCCGCCCGGCCATCTCCGGGGTGATGTCCCGGCCGTGGATGAGGTTGCCGTGGCCGTTGGTGTTGATCCGCACCGGGGGCAGCCCCGGCACCTTCGCCTTCAGCGCGTCCACGATCCGGGCGATGTCGTCCCAGCGGAAGATGGGTTCGCCAAAGCCGCAGAACACCAGCTCCCGGTAGCTGGGGAGATCCCGGGCGAGGAGGTCGTCCAGGGCCTCCTCCACCGTGGGCTCGTGATCCAGCCACAGGTCGTCGGCGTAGATGCTGCCCTTGTGGCCGTTGTGGCGCAGGCAGAAGACGCAGGCGCAGTCGCAGCGGTTGGTGAGGTTGACGTAGAGCGCCCCTTCGTACTCGTAGGAAATGGTCATCATGGTACATCGCTCCTTTGATCCGGTGGGTCTGGCTCTGTCCAGGCCCACCTTCGTTTACTCCGAAATGGCGAAAAAGGCGAGGGCGTTTTGGTAGGTGGCCTCCGCCACCTCCTCCACGGTGAGGCCCTTCACCTGGGCGATCTTCTCCGCCACCAGATGGACGTACCCCGAGTCGTTGCGGCGGCCCCGGTACGGCTCCGGGGTGAGGTAGGGGGAGTCCGTCTCCACCATGATCCGCTCCAGGGGAACGGCCTGGATCACCTCCAGGGCCTTCCGGGCATTTTTGTAGGTGATGACGCCGGTGAAGGACAGATACCACCCCAGGCGCAGGAGGGTCTTGGCGTCCTCCGCCGAGCCGGAGTAGCAGTGGAACACCCCCCGGACGCCGGGGTGCTCCCGCACCACCGCCAGGCTGTCCCCGTGGGCCTCCCGGTCGTGGACGATGGCGGGCAGGCCCAGCTCCCCGGCCAGGGCGAGCTGGTCGTGGAAGGCGCGCTTTTGCAGCTCCCGGGGCGGGTTGTTGGGCCAGTGGTAGTCCAGGCCGATCTCCCCGATGGCCACCACCTTGGGCTTTCGGGCCAGGGCGCGCACCGCCTCCATCATCTCCGCCCCCCAGCCTTCGCACTCCTCCGGGTGGACGCCCACGGCGGCGTAGACGTGGGGGTACTTGGCGGCCAGCTCCACCGCCCGGGCAGACGCGTCCAGGTCGTCCCCGGGGCAGACGGTGCGGGTCACCCCCCGCTCCGGCAGGGCGGCCACGACTTCGTCCCGGTCGGCGTTGAAGGCGCCGGAAACATAGTGGGCGTGGGTGTCAAAAAGGCGCAATCCTGGACCCTCCCCTCGTGAAAACCGGGAAATTTCCCGCTGTGGCCGATTATATCCCCCGGCCTCGCCCTTGTCAACCGGGCGGGCGGGCAAAAAAATTTACCGTTTACCTGGGGCGGAAAATCATGTATAATGGTGGTAACTGTGGAAGTTTGGGAAAATCGGGGGAAAGGAGGGAGTTCCATGGCCACGGTAGCGCTGCCCGGCGGGGTGGTATCGCTCACGGCGGAGACCGCCGACAAGCTCTTGGCGCTGGGAAGCGGCGACGCCGGCCTGCTCTATTTGGCGCTGCTCCGCCACGGCGGAGAGCTGGCCCAGGCCCGACAGGCGCTGGACTGGAGCCAGGGCCGGCTGGACGCGGCCTACGCCGCCCTCCAGAACGCCGGGCTGGTCGCCCCCGCCCCGGCCGCCCCCGGGCGGCCCCTCCGGGACGACAGGCCGCCGGAGTACAACACCCAGGACGTGACCCAGGCGCTCACCCAGGACGGCGACTTTGCCGCCCTCCAGCGCCAGGTGGAGCGCTCCCTGGGGGCGAAGCTCTCCCCCGCCGACCTGAAGACCCTCTACTCCATCTACGACTACCTGGGCCTGCCGGCGGAGGTGATCTACCTCCTCACCGGCTGGTGCGTGGAGGAGACCGAGCGCAAGAGCGGCCCGGGGCGCCGCCCCCGGATGTCCCAGGTGAAAAAGGAGGCCTACCGCTGGCACGACCGCGGGGTGGACACCCTCCCTGCGGCGGAGGCGTTCCTCAAGGCGCAAAAGGGCCTGAACCGGCGGGAGCGGACGCTGCTGCCCCTGTTGGGCATCCGGGACCGCCAGCCCCTGGATCGCGAGCGGGAGTACATCGCCGCCTGGGTGGACTGGGGCTTTCCCGACGAGACCATCGACCTTGCCTACCAGAAGACGCTGATGAAAAAGCAGTCCATGTCCTGGCCCTACCTGAACTCCATCCTGCGCCGGTGGCACGAGCGCGGGCTGCACTCCCTGGAGGAAGTCCGCGCCGGGGACGGCTCCCCCGCCGCCCCGGCCGACTCCGGCCAAAACCGGGCCGCGCGGGACGCCCGCACCGCCCGGAACATCGCCGCCCTGCGCCGGGCGGCCCAACACACCGGCGGGGACGACCCCGGAAAGAGGTGATGCGCCATGTCCTTTGACCCCAAACACTGGCGGGAGGCCAACCGCCGTCTGGCCGCCGCCCGGGAGGAGAAGACCGCCCGGCACGCGGCGCTCACACGGGAGTGCTACCAGAAGCTCCCCCGGCTGGAGCAGTTGGACCGGGCCATCCAGGGCACCGTGGCCCAGGCGGTGGCCGCCGCGCTGCAACACGGCTCCGACCCCTCCGCGGCGGTGGAGAGCGCCCGGCGGGAGAACCTGGCGCTCCAGCAGACCCGCCTGGAGCTGCTCCGCTCCGCCGGGATCGACCCCCAGACGCTGGAGGACGCCCCGCTGTGCCCCCTGTGCGGAGACACCGGGCGGCACGACGGCAAGCCCTGCTCCTGCGTCACCGGGCTGTGCGCGGAGGAGAACCTGAAGGAGCTGGGCCGACAGCTGAATCTGGAGCGCCTGGACTTTGACCGCTTCCAGCTCCGGTGGTACGACGCCGGGGTAGACCCCGCTCTGGGCGCCTCCCACAGGAGTCTGATGGAGGCGGTGGCAGAGGTCTGCCGGGACTACGCCGAGACCTTCCCCCGCTGCCCCGCCAAAAACCTCTACCTCTACGGCGGCACCGGCCTGGGCAAGACCTTCCTCTCCGCCTGCATCGCCAAGGCGGTGGCCGGGCAGGGCTATTGGACGGTGTACGCCACCGCCGGCGACCTGGTGCGGCAATACGAAGATGTAAAGTTCAACCGGGACGGGGATGGCTCCGGCCGGGAGGACGTGCGGCGGTACGAGAACTGCGACCTTCTGGTCCTGGACGACCTGGGCAGCGAGATGACCACCCCCTTCGTCCAGTCCGCCCTCTACCAGCTCCTCAACCAGCGGCTCCTGGCCGGACGGCACATGGTCATCTCCTCCAACCTGGATATGGACGCCGTCCGGGGCCGCTACACACCCCAGGTGGCCTCCCGGCTGGAGGGGGAGTTCCAGGAGCTGCCCTTCTTTGGCCGGGATATCCGCTTGCAGCAAAAAGAGGAGCGCCAGCAGCGCCCCTAACCCAGCTGTTGGTCCAGCAGGAGCAGCGCGCCCACCAGGCACAAAAATTCCTCCGGGCTCTGCCGCTCCCGATCGTAGGGCAGCACCCACTCCTGCCGCTCCACCCCCGCGCCGGAGAGGGTCATCAGCTCCCGCTGGAGCGCCACGGACACGCTGCCCCCCTCCAGGCTGGACAGGGTCAGGGTGTTTCGCCGCCCCAGGCCGTAGCTCACCGCCGACGCCGCCCGTACCCGGCCGGCCAGGTCCACGCTGTCCCCGGGCACCAGTGCCACCCGGGGGCGGATCACCCCCGCTCCGGCCAGGCCCATGGCGTCCGGGGCAATCACCAGCAGGCCGGGCGGCCGCAGGGCGAACTCCCCGGGGTGCGCCCCAGAGAAGAAGGTATACTGCCGCCCCAACCGGGCCTCCAGCGCCTCCGCCAGGGCAGCCCGGCCGCTCCAAACCCCCACCAGCTCCATGAAAACGCCCCCTTGTACCCGCTAGTTTGCGGTATTTTCGAAAAAAATACTTGCCCGGCGCTTTTTTTCTTGTAATTTCCATCGATATGGACTACAATAGGAAGATAGGAAGAATGTCCACATCCATTCCGCCTGAGCTGTTCGTGCCCCTTCCGGGTCCTGGGACGGCGCAGCGCCCACAGAAAGGAATGCTTGCTATGAAGATCGTCAACGACAAGGGCGAGATCCGCATCTCCACCGATGTCTTCACCAACCTCACCGGCGCTGCCGCCACCAACTGCTTCGGCGTCAAGGGCATGGCCTTCCGCTCCAAGCGGGACGGGCTGGTACACCTGCTGCGCCGGGAGTCCATGTCCAAGGGGGTCAAGGTCCTGTGCAACGAGGACGGCACCGTCTCCATCCAGCTCCACATCATCGTGGACGCCGGGGTGAACCTGATGGCGGTCTCCCGCTCCATCATGAACGAGGTGAGCTACAATGTTTCCCGCCTCACCGGCGTGGCGGTACGCAATGTGGACGTGTGCATCGACTCGATGACCAACTAAAAGGAGGGGACGGAAATGATCACCACCATTGACGCCGCCGCCTTCCGCTCCATGGTTCTTCACGGCGCCGCGGCCATCTCCGCCAACAAGCAGCAGATCAATGAACTCAACGTCTTCCCCGTGCCCGACGGGGACACCGGCACCAATATGTCCATGACCATCAACGCCGCCGCCGCCGAGCTGCGGGGCAAGACCTACCCCAACCTCCCCGCCGCCGCCTCCGCGGTGGCCAGCGCCCTGCTCCGTGGCGCCCGGGGCAACTCGGGGGTGATCCTCTCCCTGCTGTTCCGGGGCTTCTCCAAGGGCGTGAAGGACAAGGACACGGTGGACGGCCGGGACTTTGCCATCGCCCTGGACTTTGGCGTGGCCGCCGCCTACAAGGCGGTGATGAAGCCCGCCGAGGGCACCATCCTCACCGTCTCCCGCCTCTCCGCCGC